>JAQVGE010000221.1 GCA_028696935.1 Minisyncoccota bacterium
AAAAACTTTGTAATAATAGAGCCGTCTTTACTAGTGCTTGTCATTGTTAAAAAATTAGAATTTCTTCTTCTAGCAATTAGTATTAATTCATCTTGATGAAAGTGGGCTACGATATAGTTTTTAAGATTTATTTTAGGTTCGTTATATTTTATAAAAAGTGTATATAATCTATATAAAATATAGATTATGTAAGGAATTACTTTTCTCATTCCACTCTCTTAAAACTATAGTAAACTCTGTATACTGATGTAGCAAAAGTTCCAATTGCTAGTATTATTATAATTCCAAAAAGAAGTGCTGGATAACTTAAGTTTAGATAGTATGAGAATATCGGAGAAAATATAGCAGCTAAACTTAGTGAATATATTCTTTCAGCTCTTTGAAACATCCCGACATCACACCTTACTCCATGAGCTTCAGACCTAGCTTTAGCATAACTTATTGCAAAAAATCCTATAAAACAAAGTAATATAAAAGATAAAAGCCAATGATTCCTAAAAGCAATTGCAAGTCCACTTAATACAAATCCATCACTATATCTATCCATAACAGAATCAAGATATGCTCCACTTTTTGTAACTGTATTTGTTTCTCTAGCAATTCTTCCATCAAGAAGATCAAACACACCACCTAGTATCATAATCCATCCAGCTGCTCCCCAAGCTTTAATACTAAATAGAATTCCTGCTAAAAAACTAAATATTACACCTATTATTGTTATAGTGTTTGGAGTAATTTTAAGTTTTATTAAGAAATTAACAAATGGTTCAGTAATATGAAACCAGTAGTTTTGAAGGGATTTGGCTATAATTTCTTTATTCGCTGTTTTTTGTAATGCTTTATGTGTTTTTTTATTAAATCCCAAAATCATAAATAGTAAGTATCCTAATATAAGACTTCCATTTATTAATAAAAGTGGCACTACAGAGATATAAAATTGTCTTGTCATAGTGTTTAAGATATTATTTAATACTTTTAATGTCGAGTACTTTTTTAAAGGGGGAATTCCTTTGGTAATAGTAAGATTTGCACCATCTCCTACTGGTTTTTTACATATCGGAGGAGCTAGAACAGCTATATTTAATTACTTGTTTGCAAGAGCAAATAAGGGAAAATTCTATCTTAGAATTGAAGATACTGATATTGAAAGGTCTACTAAAGAGTATGAAGAAGAAATACTTAAAAGTATGAAGTGGCTTGGTATGGATTATGATGGAGAACCTATATATCAAACTAAAAGAATGGATATTTATAAAAACTATATAGATAAATTAATAAAATCAGGCAATGCGTACTACTGTACCTGTTCTAAAGAAGAATTAGATATTGAAAGAGAAAAAGCCACACTTGAAAAAAGAAAACCTTCCTATAATAGAAAATGTAGAGATCTTAATTTAAAAGAAGGTGTTGTTAGATTTAAAGCTCCAATTGATGGAGAAACATTAGTAAATGATATGGTTTTAGGAAAGATAACAGTTCAAAATAAAGAACTTGATGATTTTATAATTGCAAGATCAGACGGTACGCCTACTTATAATTTTACAGTTGTTGTAGATGATTATGAGATGAAAATAACTCATATTATAAGAGGAGATGATCATTTAAATAATACTCCAAAACAAATATTAATATATAAAGCGTTAGGAATTAATCCTCCAATTTTTGCTCATGTTCCTATGATTCTTGGCCCTGATAAGAAAAAACTATCAAAACGCCACGGTGCAACTTCAGTTAGTGCATATCGAAAAGAAGGATATCTTGCTGAAGCACTTTTTAATTACCTTGTAAGACTTGGTTGGTCACATGGTGATGATGAAATATTTACTAAAGAAAGACTTATTGAAATATTTAATCTTGAATCAATTGGAAATTCTGCTGCAGTATTAAATATTGAAAAACTTGTCTGGCTTAATGCTCATTATATTAAAACTTTAAGTCCTAAAGAAATATCTGATAGATTAATAGAAGAAGGGCTTGTTGATGAAAGAGTTTTTAATAAAGATGTACAAAAAATACTTCCTCTTGTACAAGAAAGATCTAAAAAACTATCTGATGTTGCAGCTGGTATAAAATTTATTATAAATGAAGAAGTTGATATTTCAGATGAAATGAAAACTAAATATTTAACTAATATGAAAGTAATTATTGATGAATTAATTAAAGAATTAGAAAAGATAAATTTTAATGATCATACTATTATAGAAAATATTTTTAAATCTTTAATAGAAAAACATGGTATAAAAATGAAAAACTTAGCTCAAGCAGTTAGAGTTCTTTTAACAGGTAGTGATATGAGTCCTGGAATATTTGAGATGTTAAGTGTTTTAGGTAAAGAAAAAGCACTTAAAAGATTAAAACTTTAAGTGCTTTTTTAATAAATTGCTTTTTATAAAAGAAAAATTATTATTTGTCACATCCTGTTTCTAGGTATTTGCATCCACATTTTTTTATTATTTCAGCTAGTTCAGCACATCTTTTAGCGTTAAGTTGTACGTTCCCAGTTATACATTTTTCAGTCATTTCTTTTTGTGCTTCAGCAGAGCATTTTTGATAACCTATAGCGTCTGGAGCGGCTAGAAGATTTACAGCAAAAAACATAGATACAAAAAGAGTAAATAGTTTAAACATAAAAACCTCCATTTAATATATAGACTATAGCCTTTTTATTTTTTTTGAAAAGTGAAATTTTTTCAAAAAAGAAGATAAACCATTTCTGTG
>JAQVGE010000222.1 GCA_028696935.1 Minisyncoccota bacterium
AAGATGATATTTCCGCAATTGAACAACTTGAACATTGGAAATTAGTAAAAGAAAATTATACAGAACATAATCCTTCAGTCACAATTTCTGTAAGTGATGATGAATGGCTTGCCGTTGCTAATTGGGTTTATGAACACTGGGATATAGTTGGAGGTCTTTCTTTCTTGCCAAGATCGAACCATGTCTATCAACTTGCTCCTTATGAAACTATTACAAAGGAAAAGTATGAAGAATTAATGAAAAAGTTTCCAGATATTGATTATTCAAAAATTGTAACTTATGAAAAGCAGGATGAAACTGAAGTTAAGAGAGAGCTTGCTTGTATGTCTGGAGTTTGTGATATTGTTTAATGTTTTAGTTTTAAAAATATGGAGAATCAAAAAAGCTGGTCAAAATCAATATTTATATTTATTGCAATCTTGTTAGTAAGATTTATTCCCTTTAGAGCACCAAATGTTGAACCTATAATGGCTTCGATTATGCCTTTTGGGAAAAAGTATGGAGCCCTTTTTGCTTTTTCTTTTGCTTTTTTAAGTATTCTAATATTTGATAGTTTTACTTCTGGAGTTGGTGTTTGGACCCTAATTACAGCCTTAGCTTATGGTTTTATTGGGTATGGAGCTAAATTTTATTTTAAAAATCGTTCAGGGAGAAAAAATTATGCTATCTATGCAATAATAGCCACTATTTTCTATGATGTTGTAACTGGTTTAACGATAGGCCCAATATTTTTTGGTCAATCGTTTATGATTTCTCTTGTTGGACAAATTCCATTTACGGCTTTTCACTTGATTAGTAATGTGTTGTTTGCTATAGTTCTTTCACCTGTAATAGAGAAATGGCTTGTTACAAAAAAATCACCGGCAGGAATCATTCAAAGAACGAAAGAAGAGTGTTTTAATGGTTGTTAGTTTTTGTTTTAGGTTGTTGTTAAAGTAATTTAAAAATTTAATTTATTGTATTTGGAAGTGAGGTTAATTTCATAAATGAAATGATTCCTCCACTGTGCCGCAACGGTAATGCCCTGAGCTTCGCGAAGGGACAAGTCCGATCTTAATATAATAAAAATCCCGAGCAGGAAATATAATATTATATTTTATAATAAAAGACTCTTGCTTCGGCAGGAGTTTTTTATTAGTTAATTTTAAAAAGTTAAATGTTTACAAAAAAACAAAGATTAATCGTTCTACTAATATTTATTTTAAGTTTAAGCTTTTTCGTCTTTTCTTTTAATAATAAAGTTAATTTAGAAAAAGAAAATAAAACAATAAACAAAGCGGATCCTTTAGAGGAGTCAGAAATTAAAACTAAATTAAAAGAAAATATTTCTCCTATTCCCGAGGTTAGGGAAGGGGTTCATGAAGCCAACCCCATTTTTTTAAGTGAAAATCAGGTAACCATCAATGTTCTAGGAAATAATTATTCAGTTTCAATCGAAGAAGGAGAGAGTGTCTTTGAGGTTATGCAAAAGTTGGCTGACTACCAAGAATCAAACTTTTCTTTTGAATATAAAAATTATCCAAGTTTGGGTATTTTTATCGAGAAAATAAATGGAGTAAATGGTAAATCAGGTGCTTATTGGATTTATTACATAAATGATGAAGAAGCCAAAGTCGGGGTTTCAAAACAAATTCTCAAGTCGGGAGATGTTATAACTTGGAAACAAGAATAATTATTTATTATCTACTATTTATGAAAAATATTTTAAAAAGATTAATTTTTGTATTTACTTTATTTTTAGGTTTATTGTTTGGGGGACTAATATTTGCTGAGGATATTCCCTTAGATAATTCTCCCTCATCGACCCCAATCCACCTAAGTATTATTTCAGGTGAGAATACTTTGTTTGATGAAGATGTTTCTGTCTCAGCTTGTGATAGTGACAATGATGAAACAACTCCCGATATCATCACTCCTTACTGTGCCATTTTACAGACAGGTCTTTCAAGTAACTGGAATTGGTCTTGGGCTCCAGGAGCTTTTGTTGATTCAATTGAAGATATCGCTGGTTTTACAAGCCAAGACGAAGAAGGTAATGATGTCTATCATTATTGGAGCTGGTCATTGAATTCTGAAGAAGCCATGATTGCTCTTAATCAGTACGAATTAGAAATAGACGACATTGTTCTTTTGGAATTCATTAGTCCCGTTACAGAGTCTGAGGATGAAGGAGAAGAAGATGGTGGGGGCGAAGAGGAAGATATTCAAGGTGGTGGAGGAAAAAGTAGTGGTAGTTCGATAAGTAATTCAAAAACTTTTTCTTTAGTCGATGCTGTAAATTTTCTAAAAATAAACCAAAAAGCTAATGGTTCTTTTGTGAATGATTTATATACTGATTGGGTTGCTATTGGTTTAGGAGGGGTAGAAGGTGAAGCTGATTTAATAAAAGAAAAATTAATTGAGTACCTCTCAGGCAATTTTAGCTCAGATATCTTAACTGACTATCAAAGAAGAGCGATGGCTTTAATGTCCTTAGGTGTTGATCCATACTTAGACACAGATGTTAATTATATAGAAAAAATTGTTGATAGTTTTGATGGTGAACAAATTGGGGATGTGGCTATCTATAATGATGATATTTTTGGGATCCTTGTTTTATCAAAAGTTGGTTATAGTAGTGATGACCAAATAATATCAAAGACAGTTGATTTTATTGTTTCTAATCAAGAAAGTGATGGTTCTTGGGAAGGAGTTGATTT
>JAQVGE010000223.1 GCA_028696935.1 Minisyncoccota bacterium
ATCATCGAATCCAATCCGGTCGCGCTGTGGATAGACATGGAGTTTACCCACAGCAAACGCCTGGTAGCCGTTGATCTTGAAGACTTGTGCCATCGAAGGAATATTAGGAGGCATGCACAGTGATTCGTTGAAAATTCGGTCACCATGAGTCTTACTTCCGACCCCCAGCATCAATTCCCTTCGAGCAGGAATACACACAGGGGTAGTACTGATTGCATTCGAGTACCTGATCCCACCTTTAGCGAGTTCATCCAAGCTTGGTGTAAGGATTTCATTGTTACCAGCACACCCAAGGTAATCACCTGACCACTGGTCGACAGTGATAAGCATTATATTCTTCAAGTTAGACATCGAATATTATTCTCCAATCAATTGCTTTTCAAACTTCTGGTATACAGCCTTGGAATCTTTGAGTAGAGTAGTCGATTGCTCCGGTGAAAGGTATTTTGGCTGGACAAAGAACTTAGCAAAGTCGGCTATGCAAGCAGGATCCTGAATAGCTTTCTGTAAAGCTGCGCTAAAGGCTTCAACAATCTTCGAGTCTGTATTCGGGGGGAATGCGAAGTAAAACAACTTGTCCATTGAAATATCGGAACCCTGTTCTTTAAAGGTCGGTACATCAGGGAAGAAGGGGTTTCTTTCATCAGACATGACACCGAGGGAAATGAAATCACCATTATCTATATATTGCTTCATCAACCCATACTGCGAGAAGAAGAGGTCGATGCGGCCACCAAGCATATCCGCAATGCGGTCTGCTGCACTAGTTGAATCAACATATGTGAAATTACCATTGATGCTGTCATCAAATAGTACACAAGCTAGTTGTGCATAACTGCCTTGGGCAATGCTGGCGATAATCTTTTCCCCAGCCTTAGTTTTTGTGACAAAATCATTGTAGTCCTTGAATCGTTTGGCAGGCGCAACTAAAGTAGCAGTCTGATCGGCGACAGGCACACTGATAATTGTGTAATCCAAGAGTTCAAGATCGGTGAGTCCAACAATTTCACTCAATAGGGATGTCCCATGGAAGAATAGGGCAGTGTATCCATCATTTTTAGCATTGTAGACTTCTCTGCTTCCTATTGTACCAGATGCACCGTCCACGTTTTTAACTGTTACGCTTACTCCGAGTTCTTTCTCAAGGTATTGTGAGAAGATGCGTGCATAGCTATCGGTGTCCCCACCTGCTTTCACTGGAACCACGACAGTTATATCCTGACTGGGATACGCTTTCTCTTTTGCACACCCAGTTAGCAGTAAAACCAACGATGTAATAGCAAGAGTGAGAATCAATAAAATTCGATTGCCTTTTTTCATAATATACCTCCAATGTTTCTTGTGTTACATTATTGTTCGAAAAAAATTCGCCTGCAATCGAAATAATATGCCGATTTATATGAACAAAATTCGGAAATGAAGTAGACATCAAACGGAGAATCGTTTCACGACTTGATAGCTTTTTTCAATCTCTTTTGTAAACTGATCACCCATTTTCTTCGAAATAATATAAAAGATAGACTCGATTATGCATAAGATTGGAATTCTAAGTGAGAAATGATTATCATGAATTTGCGAGGTTTCTTTCAAGGGAGATATGAGTAAATCCATATATTTCCCAAATGGGGTCCCCGAGAAATTACAAATGCCGATTGTTTTGCAATCAGTCTGTTTCGCCAACTCAGCCAGTGTAATAATGTCTCGATTCACCCCAGATTGTGATATGAACAAAGCAACAGTGTCCGCTTTTAATTTTGAAACAGCCAAAAGCTGATGATGCCAATCATCATAGATTGTACATGGCAAGCCCAAACGAAAAAACGAGTCAAAGGCTTCATGAGCCAGGATATTTGAAGTACCGACTCCAAATATACTTAGCTTCTCGGCTGAATAGAGGATTTCTGCTACATTCTCTAATATCGTAGACTCAATATTTTCGGTCATCTCTTGTAACATCTGGATATTAGAAGTGACCACATACCGGAACATGTCCGTTTCATCGATCTTCGTCTTGTCCTGTACCCAAACGTTGAAGGGAGATACCATCTCTGTCGCTAAGGTGACTTTAAATTCTCTCCATCCAGAGAATCCAAGTTTTTTCGTTGCTGCAACGATTGTGGACGGTGCAATCTTTAAGATTTCACTGAGTTCGGCAACAGACATGTAGATTACGGTTTCACGATGTTCAAGAATGTAATCTGCAAAAATTTTTTCGCTGTAGCTTAATTTATTGTGAATGCTTGATATCTGCTTCAAGCAGCTGTTCATATCATCTCCTCCACGCCTTCTGATAAAGTATCCTTTTATTTCACCATCCCACGTAGTAGCATACCAGAATATTCAGGGTCACCGGAAATGAAAAACCTTAGTATTGGAGAATCGATGGTTTTAATATTATTGCATAACCATAGACTTGAAAAATATTCAGTATCTTGGTTCAGCAGTATAAATACTGAGTGAAATTTTGTAATACAATTGAATGGACTCCTTTACTCCAAACTCCATCATGATTACCCAAAGCCTCCAATTAGGGAGGCTCTTTGCAGTCAATTCTGTTCGGACTTTTTTGTTTTTTACGTGGGGCCAATCCTACCGCCACTGACTGCATGCATTGTATCGGGTATAATCAACCAAGAGTCAAGGCTTTGGTGGTTTCAATATCGTCTTAAACAGCTGGAGCTGGTGAAAAAAGCATG
>JAQVGE010000224.1 GCA_028696935.1 Minisyncoccota bacterium
TACTTAGAAAAAGACTCCCCTAAAGAAACACCAAAGAAGAGAATTGTCGAAAAGAACAAATTGTCTGACCTAATAAACTATTACTTAGAATGTTTAAGTCAAGATGACGACGGATACAAAGTCGGAACTTATGCTCGAAACAAATACGGTAACACGGATTATATTGAACTCGAAAACATACCTAGCTCTGATAGTAGTTCAATTTTCAATAATACAGAAACCCAAAGTTTAATAAGTAAAATTAAAAGAGGGAAAGGACGACTCCAAATGTATTTTGGATACCCTACCTACTTAAACAAAATACAAAAACCAAATAAAGAGGAGTTCTTCATCGTAAGCCCACTCTTATTTTATCCAATAGACATACAAGATAATACCTATGCCATTAGTGACAATATCCCAATCCTAAATCTCACTGTCCTTAAAAACATCACTGGTTTGAGTAATGAACAAGCAATAGACGAATTGGTTCACCTCGAAGACGAATTAGGACTAAACTCAGAGCATAATATTCCAAACCTAGACGATTTAGTTCAACGTTTACGTAATATTAGGCCTGAATGGCCATGGAAGGATGATATAAAGCCCTCTGCTCTTTCAAAAGAGCAGAAATTAAAAGATATTGACAAAACAGGAATATATAACAAAGCAGTTTTATTAATAGGTGAGCGATCTCCATTCACTCAAGGATTAGAATCTGAATTGAAGACACTTTCAGAGCTAAAGGAAGATGAGTATCAAAATACAGCACTAGGACAATGGCTTGATCTTTCTTCTAAGGAAAATAATAGAGATTCCAATAACACAGAACCTCTTTTAGAGGTGCTACCTCTAAATACAGAACAAAGACAAGCAGTGAATCTTTCTCTTAAAGAAAAACTCACAGTTGTAACTGGGCCACCTGGTACAGGAAAATCTCAAGTAGTAACTAATCTAGTTATAAATGCAGCATGGCGTAACAAGAAGATACTGTTTGCAAGTAAGAATAATAAGGCCGTTGATGTCGTTGAATCTAGAATTAACAACCTGGGTACAAGACCCTTTTTATTGCGTACCGGCTCTAAAGATTATCAAAAAAACTTGGCTGAATATTTAATTGGATTATTAACAACAACCGTTACGGAAGATGATAAAAACGAATTCAATCAAAATCAAGAAATCTACAAAGAACTAGAAGAAAGTTTAATAAAAATACAAACAGATGAAGAAACTTTGATTGTGCAAAGAAATAAGGTAGATAATCTCTCAAAAGAAATAGATACTATTCGAGAAGAAGTTGCAGAAGAAATATATCAAAGATTAAAGAAAGTAGATATAAATAAATATTCTGATTTTCTCAATAATTTTGAGTCGATGTTAAAAGATACGACAAAGGAAAAACAAAATCTTTTGGTTAAACTTTTTTGGAATAGATTTAAAAAGAAACGTTATGAAAATTTTAATTCTTATATCCCCGAGATACTTAATTATACAAAGAAGTTTGAAATCTTCCCAATTCCAAAAAACCTTACCGAAGGGAACATATCTAAATGGGAAAAACTTTTCGAAGATTTAGAAAATAAAAAGGAACAAAGTAAAAAGATTAAGAAATATCTAAAATCAATTAGAAATCTGCAAAAATTAAAATCCTTGGAAAAACTTTCTTCAGAACAAATTTCTTTAATTCGCGATATGTCAGAGAATGCCCTTAAATTATGGAAAGGATGGCTTAAATTACAACCTGACAGATTATCAGAAGAAGATAGAACTCTTTTAAATAAATACCATGCTCTCCTGAAAATTATACTAGACACACAAGGAGACCTTTACAATAATTTAGGAAAAACAAGTTTCTTTGAATATCAGAAATTGAGCGAAAGAATATCCCATTTGTTACCTGCGTGGGCAGTCACCTCACTTTCTGCAAGGGGGAAAATCCCTTTTGAAGCTGGCTACTTCGATCTTGTTGTATTTGACGAGGCAAGTCAATGCGATATTGCATCTGCATTACCTTTATTATATAGGGCAAGAAAGGCTGTAATAATAGGAGATCCTATGCAGCTATCACATATAACAAGCTTAAGAAAAGGTTCTGACCAACAATTACTAGAGAAATATAATCTTGTTGAGGACTTTGCAACATGGGCTTATTCTTATAATTCCTTATTTGATCTTGCAAAAAGTGTTGTAAATGGGAGAAATATAGTTAATCTAAGAGATCACCATCGTTCCCATGCAGATATTATTGAATTTTCAAACCAAGAATTCTATGATAGTTATCTAAGAATTGCAACAAAATATGAGAATTTAAGTCTTGTAAAAGATGAAAAAAATGCTGTCAAGTGGATAGATGTTAAAGGAGAGGTTTTCCGACCAGAATCAGGAAGTGCCTCCAATAAAAAAGAGGCCGAAGTAATTGTATCAGAAATTAGGAAACTAATATTTGATAAGTCTTACAAAGGCTCTCTTGGAATAGTTACACCTTTTAGATCACAGGCTGGATTAATCGACAAATTGATTTCGCAAGACTCAGAGCTTTCATCTGCGTTACTAGAGCATGATTTCTTAGTTGAAACTGTTCATAAATTTCAAGGAGATGAAAGGGATGTGATGATATTTTCCCCAGTCGTTTCAAAAAATATTCAACAAAGTGCACTTTCTTTTTTGAAAAACACTGGGAATCTATTCAACGTCGCAATAACTAGAGCAAGATCTT
>JAQVGE010000225.1 GCA_028696935.1 Minisyncoccota bacterium
GTAATCACCATGGACAATCCCGGCGCGGCGGAGCACGTGGTGCGCGTGGTGCATGATATTTAAACAACGAAATTCCAAATCACGATTTTTCGAAAGTTGCCGATGATTTTGATAATGATCTGGCAGTAAATTTATTTAATGCAGTGGCGATGACTAATACCATTGAGAATGAAAAATATAAAAACATATTGGTAGATCTGAATTATCTTTTTGAAAATTATGAATTCACCGACATATCCGATAAAAAAATCGAGATCTTAATTAGTGAAAACATAATAGAGATGAGTCTAGAAAGTCTTGAATATGTTCGTAAAAACTACAGTACACACCTTGACTCCTTTATATTCACTAATTTAGAAGTGTATATTGAGCTTTCACAAAAGGGAGCTCATAGAATAGAAGAAACTTTGAGGGTTCTTTCTTGGAAGATCGATGAACAAGTTAAAATTAAACTCCTCAATTTAACTACCGAGAAGATTTCTTTAATGACCAATGATTATTCAGATGAAGTTACCGCATACATCATTGCAAATAATCTAAAACCAGAGGAAACACCCTACCTATATGAAAAGTATTCGACATTTGGTGATTATGCAAAGACAGCAATTGTTGAATTAGCAGCCGAAAGGAAGGGGGAGATTATCTCATTGAGATTACAGATGGATAATGCCCTTCTATCCAAGTTATTAAATTCAGGGAGTATCACCCATGATGATAAAGTCAACATCTTCATATCCGCGATTCCAAGATTAACCAAGGATACGTGTCAAACTTTTCTTAAAGGCTTGGGATTTGGTGAATTATCAAAGTTCTTCGATAAACGTAGAGGCCGGAAAAACTATACAAAGGTAAGCAATTTATCTCGCATCCTGGATGAATTCAAACTGAAAGGATGGATTTACGATTATCATGATGATAAGCGAAATAAGGACAAGTTTGAAGTTTTGAAAAACAAACCTCGAATTCAGTAATCTGATAAGAATGATTTACACCTAACAATACACAAAAAGTAACATTTGTGTCTCGTTAGGTGCGATGGCGACAGATATATATCCGCTGGCAGAAAAGACAATTGAAGAGAAAGGCGAAATCGCTACCAATGCTGATTTTCAAGCAAATGGTCTGAAAAATTAACAGATCACGAAACTATTTGATCAAGGGTTTCTGGAGAGGATCAGAAGAGGTTACTATCGACTGGTTTCATTCCAAGAAGCTAAGGATGAAAGAATTATAGCTAACCTGTATCTTGATTCGATAATCTGCATGGATTCGGCTCTATATCATTATGGCTACAGTGATCGAACATCTCTGGAGTGGACGATCGATTTTCCCCGTTCCGTTTCACGCACACGCCTAAGAACCAGAACCCAAACAATCAAACTTACTTCGTTCAAGAGGATTTTTTTCGACAAGGAATGACAAAAGAGGAAATCAACGGTGTTATTCTATCAATTTTTGATACGTAGGTAGCGGACAATATGTGTTTGTTTCAAGTATCAAAACAAGATCGACAGTTAATTCTTCAATAAAGCAATCCTTGCCTACGCAAAAGACAGGGAGAAGAATATAGGCAATCTTTCTAGGTATGCGAAGAAATTACAGATATACAAGAAAGTCGCAGAGATCATGGGTTTGTTGATCAATGGCTTATAGAACTTTATGATCACTAGGTATTATCGCAGTTATTGGTTTAATGGGGTCCAAGAGAATTTACGTAAAGACATCAGATGATAATCATCAGACTCTAAGCGTAAAAACTATATATTGGAATCAACCAAAGCCAGCTCGAATAGAGATAGCCCAATATGAAATCTTTGCAAAACTTAAAAAGGTCAAAGCTAATGTGTGGTGACTGTGCAATGAAGGCGACGATCACATAGATATAGAATTGCACCTGTTTTAATTCTTCTGCAATGCTCTCTGCTTTCATTTTTGGATTCTTTTAGGATCTGAAAGTAATGAAACATTTTCTCCCTTAAACCGTTTGTCTTAATAGAAATCAGATACAGATTCATAAATGAAATACCAATAATGAGTTTTTTGATTTACTAATAAAGGAGGTTAGCTGACGAATAATCGACCAATAACAAAAAAGTGCCAAGTTTGCTTTCTAATGAAAGGTGAAACGAATGAAAAGAAAGTATTTGCTTGTGATCGTTTTAGTAATCTCATTAGTAGCTAGCAGCTCAGCGTTTGCTCAAACTGACATCACCGATCTAAGTACTACTTCTCAACTGGGGATTTCATAAAACCGCTGGATATGGTTGTGGTCAAGATCCCTTCGTTACTTGTGATAATGATTATACAAGAGGACGGTCATACACCACCCTTATGGAACTTGCTCCTCTCCGAGGTTGAGAGATCAGGGCATTGTAACGTCCGCTTCAAGTTTCAATATTCAATATGGCGAACCTAATCCTGAGATTCTTTCTTATCTCTGGCCATACTGGAATTGGGGAGTGTATGTAAAATATTGGCATGACACTTATTAGTTGTCGGAAGCAAATATGAGATGTGAAGGTGCTCAGCTTTTTGGGCTAGGCACCTTCATTGGAGAAGAAATGAAAAACAGAAAAGCGGCATTAATAATCATTTTAGCTTTGGTACTCGTCATTCTTGTTCTCCTGGAAAGCTCGACCCATTTCGTTCATAGGATTATCGATGACGTTTTGTACGATAATTACCATCATTACCT
>JAQVGE010000226.1 GCA_028696935.1 Minisyncoccota bacterium
CGCAAGGTCATCAGAACTAGGTATTACCCTAATGATGTCATCACTATAAACCCATTCCTTCATATGGGAGTATACGAATCCGATTCGGCCAATAGTTCCACTTCTGGTTACGCCTATTGTGTTGTCTTTCAATACTAATTGATTATTAATTGTGTCTCCATGCTTACGCACAGATAGGTATTTTTTACTATATGGATCGAGCTCATATATCTGCTTACCACCCAAAAAAACTGTTCCTTGCTCTCTTTCTACATAAACTCTTTTAAATCTTCCAGGTAATAAAATGTCCTTACTGAGTCTTTTATCTCCTAAAGGCACAATCTCTGAATCAGACCTGATTAGAGTATCGAGAATTCCCTGTATTATAGGATCGTGGTACTTTGCTTCTAACCGATTTTGCCATTTACTAATGTCGATACTAAAGTTGTTCACAGCTACTGATGGATCGTATTGCGGGTTTTGTATCTCCTCAATAGGGGGTAGTTTTAGATATGTGATCAATAGCTTCTCAGCTTTATCGATCATATCGTTGCTCAAGTCCCTTTTTTCAAAGGACTGAATTATCTTGTATCCAATATCCCTTCTAGTCTTTTCCGCAGGATAGGGTATAAAATAGTTTATCAAGTGCTCTGGCTCAATATGCTGTATGACTGCACCATAAGGTTTTGCGGATAAAAGAGTCTGTCCAATATCTGTTCGGATATAGGCATAGATAAAAGCAGTATCAAACTCGTTTTTGCTGTTAATCCTCAGGAGATCGTGGCTAAAAATTGATTTATCCAATCGATCCCAAACAATGGCACATTTACCAATAGTCCCTGAACAAGTCATTAAAAGCTGACCCTTTGAAACCCTGAGTGCATCAATGTTAGTTTTAGTTTTGGCAGATATATATAATTGCGGTTTTGGGTAAATATCAGTGATCTGAGAAGGCTGGAAAATCGGTAAATCTGATTTCTCTACAAAGACTCGTTTAAACCTCGGTAGATTATAAACTTCAGCAATGCCATTTGACCCAAAAAGAGGTTTGAGCGGTATCGAAAGGTGGCCAAGGATATCGTTAGCCTTTATGGATTCTATGTTGTAGCATGCAGCTTCTAGGCGATAGTCATTATTTACAATATCTTGTATAGATACATTGACCCACTTTAAGGCACTCACCACCTAATTCCCTCGTCCTTTTTCCATTTATTGAATGCTAAAGGTACATCCACTGTTTGATCATCAAGCTCAGTTTCCTCAGTTGTTTCTATTTCTCCGTTGGGAAGCATTCTATCCTTAGAAAAGTATAGGATCTCGCCATCCAAATCCCTTTTATAGGTTGAAACTCCCCTTTGATCATGCCCAACTTTGTCAACGATGGCCATGAAAACCTTGTAATTGTAATTTGGAAGGTTAATTTCCTCTTGGGATTTCTTCTGTAGTACTAGAATTGACGTTTGTGTTCCATTCCTGGGTTGGAACGTATCCCCGTCCATATCAATACTTGCTATGATTCTTGTGTTTTTCAACAACCACTTACGAATATCGACTAGATTTGGATTGCCCAATATGCTATCTGGTAACACAATGGCCATTCTTCCCCCTGGTTTCAAGAATTGCCAGCATCTTTCCACAAATAGTTGTTCGGGTGGTACGCTATTCTGACTTTGTGATATATCATATTGGTCTAGAATCGCTCTATCAGTGATTGGGATTTTACTCCCAAATGGCGGATTGGTGACGATGACATCAAATAGACCAATCGATTTATGATTATTAATGCTCCCTTTCTTTAGATGAAACTTATCTTCAATTTCTTTTTTAAATTCTTGAGGCCACTCATGAGGTGATAGAAGTGAATTCAGTTGATAGATATTGCCACTCCCATCGTTGTTCATTACCATGTTCATTTTGCTTGCTTTTACTAAATCGGGATTTATATCAAAGCCAAACATGTTATTTCCGGCTATTGTCGATATCATGTCTCGCACTTTTAGCTGTTCGTTATTATCCCACAAGTGTTTTGGCTTAGCAAGTTGGTTTTCTGCTGTACTCTCAATCTGTTTTATAATGTAAGTCATAGCTGTAACGAGGAACCCGCCAGTACCACAGCTACTGTCTAATACCTTCTCATTGGGCTTTGGAGCAATCATGGCCACTGCCATCTGCATGACATTTCTCGGAGTGAAAAACTCTCCCCGATCGCCCCTGAGGTTAGACCCTACAATTTCCTCATAAGCCTTACCCTTAACATCTATGTTGGTTTCCAGAAGGCTATACTTCTGCAACTCACCCACAATATTGGCAAGAGATCGTGGCAATAAGGCAATGACATCCTTGTTATCGAAGATCATACTATACTTCTGCTTAACATTGCTGAAGATTTTTTCTATCCTCTTTTTTACGGTTATCTGACCATCTGGACTGTTTCTCTCATTGCTAGTAGCGTAAAATTGCACGTCCTCCAATATGTTACGTTCATCTTCGATCTTACAGAATATAACTTTCAGCAATTCGAAAAATGCTTGCTGTTTCTGAAGTCCATCATTGGCATAAATGTAATTATGGCATTTCTTAAAAGTGAAAAGGAGATTGTCTTCTACTGCTTTCTTTTGAGATACTCTCTTCGGCCTGTCTATTTCCTCGATCGGTTGCTCAAATGATGGGATATCAATATAGTCTTCGAAGAGAATTTTCCCTTTGGTA
>JAQVGE010000018.1 GCA_028696935.1 Minisyncoccota bacterium
GTATTATATTACCAAAAATCAAATTAAAAAGCAAAATGTTTTTAACATATGTTTGTGGACGACAGAAGTTATTTTTTTTGTTATAATAAAAACAATATGGAAAAAATAAATTTTAAAAATCAAGGTTTCATTATTATTGCTGTTTCAATTGTTTTGTTCTCTTTGTCTTTTTTCTTTGCAGCGAAGAATTTCTCTAAACAAGGTTCTTATGTCGAAGTTAAAGGTTTAGCTGAAAGGATAGTCAAGGCAGATATTGCTGTCTGGTCTATGAATTTTGATGTTAAATCTAATAGTGTAGATGCTTTATATGGGGAAATTGAAAAAAGCACAAGTACAATTAAAGAGTTTTTAATTGAAAAAGGGTTTGAACCTTCAGAAATTAATATTGCTCCAATTAATATTTATCAAGATACCTACAAAGAAGCTCTCTTTAGATACAATGCGAACATTCAAATGTCTGTTTATACTGATAAGGTTGACTTAGCAAGATCTTCTTCTCAAGACACTCTTTCTCTAATAAAAAAAGGAGTAACGATAAGTTACAATAATATAAGTTTTGATTTTTCTGATATTAATAGTATCAAACCAGAAATGTTAGCTGAAGCAATTGAAAATGCAAAGACTACAGCTCTCCAGTTTGCAAGTGAGGCAGATTCAGGTATTGTTGGGATTTCAAGGGGGAATCAAGGAGTTTTCAGTATTACCGATAAAGATCAAGGATCACCAGAATACAAAAAAGTTCGTGTTGTCTCCACACTTAGATTCTTGTTGAAATAGTAAATTATAAGTTTATTTTGTTTTAATTATTATATGGAAAATTTTAAATTTGGAATATTCTCTATTATTATATTAGCCTTACTTGCTTTCATTAGTTATTGGGCGTTTTCTAGTATCGAGTCGGGCAGTTCCCATTTATACAATCAAGAATTAAAAGATTTAACTAGAGAAAATAATGACCTGAAAGAAGAAATAACTTCTCTTAAAAATGAAATTTTGATTTTGAAATCGGAATTAACAGAAAATACTTCAGTTGTTATAAACGAAGAACCAGAAGAAGATAATAGCCCTTCAACGAACGAGGAAGTTTCTCAAAATCAAACACTGATTAATGAATTGCAAAAACTCATTAATGATAACATTTATATGAAAAGAGGTTCAAAGGGTGAAAGAGTTGGAACAGTTCAAAAATTCTTAAACATTTACAACAACACCTCAACAAGAGTTGATAATGATTATGGCCCAGGGATGGAGACAGCTATTCGTAAATACCAAACAGACAGAGGTCTAACAGTCGACGGTGAGGCAGGTCCGAATACTTTCAAAAATATGATAGAATGGCTTAAAAAACAGTAAATAAAAACCCTCTTTAAGAGGGTTTTTATTTTGGATAGTAAATTGTGTTATAATAAAAAATAGATGGAAAACCAAGTTTTTGTAATAATTTTCTTTTTACTATTGATTGATAGTCTAGGGGTTAATCTTTTCGCTTGGTTTGGTAATCGAGAGTGGTATTATAAGTATCTTCCTGTTTTCTCAAAACACTTTCCTTTGTCTAAAGGTTGGGCTGTATATTATTTAATTTTAGTTTTGTTTATTGGTTTAATTTTATTTAAGTAAAATGTTAGATTTGCAAAAAGTTTTTGTTGAAAAAATAGTTTCTTGGTTCTCTGATAATGGATTAACAATTCTAGCTATTTTAATTGTTGTTTTCATTTTAAATAAAATAATGAAATCTGTCGTTGAAAAAGTAGTTCGACGAATAATTGTTTCGGACAGTTTCTCTTCAAAAGAGGCGGAAGAGAAAAGAGAAAATACTTTAATCAAAATTATTAACAGCACTATTTTTGTAATAGTTATTGTTGTAGCTGGAATTATGATTTTACAAAGCCTGAATATTCCAATCGGTCCTATTTTGGCAGCTGCTGGTATCGCTGGAGTCGCTCTTGGTTTTGGAGGCCAGTATTTAATAAAAGATGTTATCTCTGGATTATTTATTATTCTTGAAAATCAGTATCGAATAGGAGATGTTATTTGTTTAGACAATACTTGTGGGGCTGTTGAAGATGTGACTCTTAGGATGACGACTATCAGAGATTTAGATGGAACAGTTCATCATATTGCTCACAATACAATAAATAAAGTTTCTAATTTATCCAAAGGTTATTCTAGAGTCAATCTAAATATTGGGGTTAGTTATAAATCAGATTTAAATAAAGTCATTAAGGTTATCAATGATGTTGGAGACAAGCTATCAGAAGACCCGATTTTTAAAGATTTTATTATTAAGAAGCCACAATTTCTAAGAGTTAATGATTTCGGAGATTCGGCTATTTTTGTTAAAATACTAGGAGAAACAAAGCCTGGGAAACAGTGGGATGTAGCAGGTGAATTTAGATTAAGATTAAAAGAAGCTTTTGACAAAGAGGGGATTGAGATACCTTTCCCTCAAAGAGTTATTCATCAAGAAAATTAAGAGAAAACATTAATGAACTTTTTATAAAAATAAAATGAATTATCTACCAATCATCTTGTCGGCTCTCCCTTTTGTTGTTTTTATTTATCTTTTACTTGTTAAAAAAGTAACTCTTCTTAAAACTTCTTTCGTTACTCTTATTTTATATACGCTACTAGCTTTATTTTACTGGAAAATGTTTCCTTCTTTTTTGTATGTGTCTTACGGAAAGGGGGTGATGGTTGCTTTTGATATTTTTATTATTATCTTTGGCGCAATTTTCTTTTTAGAAATACTAAAAGGACTTAAAATTATCAAAAATATTTCATATTATTTGGAAGGTATTTCAAAGGATTATCGAATTCAAATAATTATTATTGCTTGGTTTTTTGAATGTTTTTTAGAGGGGACAGCAGGTTTTGGTGTTCCCGCGGCAATCGCTGTTCCTATTTTAATGAGTATAGGACTACCTCCAATTAGAGCTTTAGTTGTTGGGCTTTTGGGTAATAGTACTCCAGGAGTTTTTGGAGCGGCTGGAACTCCTATCAAAGTTGGTTTTGCCGGTCTTAATACTACTGGTGTACCATATCTTGCATCTCTGATAAATATGGTTGGAATCATAATTCCCGTTTTTATGCTTTGGGCTATCACAAAGGGGCGTGAAAATAGAAAAAATGAATTTTTAGAAGCTCTACCTTTTGCTCTTTGGTCTGGATTTGTTTTTGTTGTTCCTTCTGCTCTGGCTGTTTCTTTAGGACAAGAGTTTCCGTCAATCATCGGTTCAATAGTTGGGTTAATTATAATTATTGTTTCAATCAAGATAGGTTTATTTACCCCTAAAAATAATTTAACCTTGAGAGAAGATCGTGAGTTGACTAAAACAATGTCAGCCACAAAAGCTTTTTTACCTTATGGAATTTTAGTTTTATTTTTGGTCTTAGGAAAAATATTAATTGGAAAAATTGGAATAACATTATCAGTTGGTTTTACTCATGTTTTCAATTTATTTAACCCTGGCTTTGCTTTTGTTTTGGCTGGGATTGTTGTTCTTTTTATTTGGCGAGATAAAATAAAAACTCTCTTCCATTCAGCTCGAAAGGCAATAAAAGGGACAATCGCTCCATTTTTGGTTATTGCTTCGATGTTAGCAATGGTTCAAATTATGGTTAATTCGGGGAATAATTTATCAGGAATTCCTTCTGCTATTAATTTAATTGCGAAGGGTTTTACAACCCCATTTTTGCCATTCCTAGCCCCATTTATTGGAGCCTTTGGAGGTTTTATGACAGGAAGTGTAACTGTCTCAAATATAATGTTTGGAACATTGTTTAATACGGCGGCAATTAATTTAGGATTAAGTATTTCTGTTATTTTATCTTTAGCTGTTGTTGGGGCGTCTGCGGGTAATATGATTGCTTTAGCTGATATTCTGACAGCAGAGGCGGTGGCTGGAGAAAAAAATGCCGAAAGACAAATTCTCAAGGGTGTTTTTATTCCATGTTTAACATATTTAACTTTGGTTGGTTTAATCGGTTTAATTATTTTTTAAGTTAGCTATTTAATTTATTAATTTTAAGATGAAATATATTTTTAAATTTTTAGACAGAGTGGAGGATAAAATTAGGCAAACATTAAGTCGGCATCCATTAATTTATGCTTTTATTGGTAGTATTGGAATAGTCTTAATTTGGAGAGGGGTTTGGATGATAGCTGATAGTTTTGATTTGCCGGGAGGTTACTCTTTATTGATAGGGGTTTTGATTTCAGTTATTTCTGGTTTGTTTGTTTCATATTTTATTGGAGATAGGATAATTATTTCTGGAATTAGAAGAGAGAAGAGAATTGATGAAAAGACAGAAAAAGAAATTAAAAAAGAAGAAATAATTCTTGAAAAAATACAAGATAGTATTAAAAAGATAGAAGAAAAACTAAATAATTTTAAAAACTAATTAAGATATTTATTAATTTTTATTTTTTAAAAGGTAAAACCATAAAAAAAGTGGAGCCTTTTTGATAACCTCTAGATTTAGCATATATTTTCCCGTGATGCCTCTTGATGATTTTTTTAGATAAGTAAAGACATAAACCCATTCCATCTGTATTCATTAAGACCGCTTGTTTGTTTCGGTAAAAACGTGAAAAAATTCTTAATTTATCTATAGGGGTCAATCCTATTCCGTTATCACTAACCGAGAAAATTAATTCTTCTTCGCTTGCATTACTGTCTATAATTATTTGACCGTCTTTATGTGTGTAGAAAATAGCATTTTCAATTAAGGTATCAACAACAAAAGAAATCTTTTTAAGATCGACAGACAAAAGGGGAATATTCTGAAAAGAGGAAACATTAAAAACGATATCTTTACCCTTAATTCTATCTCTGTATTTTTCAATAGACTTTTCAACGATTTCACGAAGAGAAACTGCTTCAAAGTAGTAACCTGAAATGTCACTAATATTTTTAATTCCAGCAACAACATCAATAATACCCAGAACTCTTTCTGTTGCGTTGTTGATATTTTGGATGTGAGACAATTTTTGATCTAAGGGTAAATCAACTTCCAATTCTTTGGCTAGCCACATTATTCGAGTTAATGGAGTTCGAAAAGTATGATTGACAATTGAGGAAAATTCGTCTTCTAATTTATTTATTTTCATAAATAAATTTATATATCGATAGCCGAGATATGCTAGCCCGACAAGAGAAATTATCGGTATTAAATAAATTGTATAATCCATACGAGTTATTGTATCTTTTTTTAAGTTAAAAGCCAATCCCCGAAGAGTTAATTTTTTGATATAATATTAATGGGTTTAGTTTATTATTTAATTTTAGACAATATTACTCATTTATGGGTAATCTGTCCTTAGGAATGTATATCAAAGTTAGAGCAATTCCTTCTTCCAAAAAAGAAAGAGTTGAGAGAAAATCAGAAAATCATTATGTGATTGCTATTCGAGAAAAAGCTGAACGAAATTTAGCCAATAACAGAATTTGTGAAATTATTGCTTCTTTGTATAAAGTTCCAAGGTCATTTGTCCGGATTATTAGTGGTCACCAAAGCCCAAGTAAGATATTATCAATTAGAGATTTTTAGTTTTTAAGTTATAAAATATTATTAGAATTAATTTAAATAAATAAATTATGATAAATATAAAAGCAACAAACATAGAATTAACTAATGCAATTAATAAATATATAAACAAAAGCCTTTCCCGAATAAAAAAATTTGCTAAAGGGGGAGAAGTCGCAGGTTTTGTTGAAGTTGGTAAAACAACTAATCATCATAAGCAGGGGGACGTTTATAGAGCTGAAATCGATATAAGTTTAAGAGGGGAGAAGTTTTATTCTTCTTCAGAAAAAAGTGATTTATATCAAGCTATTGATGAAGTCAAAGAGGAGATTATTCGTAGGATTACTGAAACCAAAGACAAAAAACAAACCCTCTTTAAAAGGGGCGCTGTTAGTGTGAAAAAAATGATAAAGGGAGTTTCTAAAAGAAATCCGTTTACTTCAAAATATTAATTATTTTTTAGAAAATCTGAATAATTGACTTCTTTTTTTCCTTCGGGGATGACTCGTTCTATTATGAATGAGTCATTTTCGTATTTAGCTTTAGTTATTTTAATTCTTCTATCATTCAAAAAGAAGTAAACCCCTGGCCAGCCATGATAAGCCCTATATTTATTCCAATTCTCTTGTGCTGTTCCGTCAGGGTCTATTTCTCCATGTTCTTTTTTTATTTTTTTGCAAAATGTTGCATTTTCTTCATTTTGAATTTTACCTTCTATTCTTCCTTCTATTATATCTGGTATAATTTTACATAATAAATCCCCACCAATTTTTATAAGCTTTTCTCTAAGAGTTTCCTTTGTGTCATTTATCTCTATCTCTATCTTTTCTTCAGCCAAAATTGGTCCACTATCTAATTTAAATTCCATTTGTTGAATTGAAATTCCAGTTTCTGTATCACCATTTAAAAGGGCTGCTTCAACAGGAGACGCTCCACGATATTTAGGTAATAAGGAATAATGAATATTGATTGTTCCTAACTTTGGTAGATTAATAAAACTCTCGGGTAGAATTTTCCCATAAGCAACAACAATAGCAAGTTCAAAATTAAAAATTGAAAGTTTTTCGATTAACTCAGAGTTTATTTTTTCTGGTTGAAGGTAAGGAACATTATTTTCTTCTGCCCATGTTTTTACTGGTGGGGGAGTTAGTATCATTTTTCGTCCTTGCGGTTTATCAGGAGATGTAATTATTAGAGAAGGCAAATAACCATTAGATTTTAAAATATCTAATGTTTGACTAGCAACATCCGGTGTGCCTAGAAATACAAAGTTAAAATTTTTATTCATTTTCTTCTTCTAATAACTTTTCTTCACGAGTATCTTTTGCTTTATCTATAAACAAAATTCCTTCTAAGTGATCTATTTCGTGTTGAAAAATATGAGCAACTAAACCAGAGCCACTCTTTGTAAATTTCCTTCCTCTCTCATCATAAGCTTCAACTGTTACTCTTGTTGCTCTTCTGACTCGTCCATAAATAGGTCTAACGGACAAGCATCCTTCATCCATTAATTTTTTATCTTTAGATATTTTCTTGATAACAGGATTTATGAAAATTAAATTAGGGTGGACTCTTTTATTTAAAGGCCTCACTCCTCGCATAAAATCATCTTCAAAAATTCTACCAGAAATAATGAAAATTCGGAGGGAAACTCCAATTTGAGGGGCAGCCAAAGCTACACCATCATCTTGTGAGTCGAGAGCTTCCCCCATATCTTTTAAGATGTTTTGAATTTCTGGTTTAGTAATATCAGTAATAGGTACGTCTTTTGAAATTTTACGCAAAACATCATCTCCGTTTTGGATAATTGGTACAACCATAATAATTTATTTAAACTTAATTATTATTTTAAAGCTTTTAAATAATCAAGAAGTTTTTCTAATTTAACAGTCTCTTGTGAGCGATTACTCATATCTCTGACGATAACAGAATCTTCCATCGCTTCTTTCTGCCCAAAGATTAGAGCGTAATTCATTCCAAATTTTTCTGCATTAGCTAACTGGGTGCTCAGGTTATCTTTGGAAATTGATTGGGCGATTGGCACTTTACCTTTTCTTAAAATTTCGATTACGTTCAAAGATTTTAATTTTGCATCAAAACCAAGTTGAATAAAATATATTTTAGGTTTCTTTAAAATTCTAGGACAAAGTTTAGCAAACCAGGGAGCTTCAACTACTCGGTCAACACCGATTGAAATACCTACAGCAGGAATGTCTTTTTTGCTCCCAAGTTGTTTACCTAGATAATCATATCTTCCGCCAGCTGCAATAGCCATTCTTTTACCTGTTTCTTCGTCGGTCAGCATTATCTCAACGACAGTTTTTGTGTAATAAGATAATCCACGAACTAAACACTTGTTTATATTATAAGGTATACCCATTTCTTCTAGGTATTCCAAAACCTCCTTAAAATGTTTTTTGCAAGTTGGACACAGACTAGACAAAATATCTGGAGCATCTTGATTTAATTCGATAGTCTTTTCTTCTTTAGAATCTAGAATCCGGAGAGGGTTTGTTTTTAATCTTTCTCGGTCAATAGCGGGAAGAGAGTTAATATTTTTCTTATAATAATTAACCAACTCTTTAATATATCCCTGGCGACACTCTTTGTCTCCGATTGAATTAATATCAAGAGATAAATCTTTGGCTCCAGCTTCTTCTAGAATTGTCCAAGCGGTTCTAATAACCAAAGCATCTAAGATACTTTTTTCACTTCCCAAAACATCCATATCAAATTGGAAAAATTGTCGGTAGCGACCTTTTTGGGGATTATCATGACGAAAAACTGGACCATAACTATAAAAGAGAAGTGGTTGTGGTAAAGACTGCATTCCATTTTCGATATAACTTCTCATTAATCCAGCGGTGTGTTCAGGACGAAGAGCTAAGTGGTCGCCACCTTTCGTCTTTAAGATATACATCTCTTTATCAACAATATCTGTTCCAATTCCAATTGATGAAGTAAAGACTTCTTCTTTTTCTACGATTGGAGTGTCTATGGGCTTAAATCCGTAATAAACAGCAACTTCTTGGGCCTTCTCAAAAAACCCTTGGAATTGATAAAACTGATCACCTGTGATATCTCTCATTCCCTTGACTGAAGAAACAGGACCTGTTGATTTTTTGGTTTTGTTTGTCATTTTTATTTTGTGGTACTTTCATATGCTCCAGGCATATAAGAAATTTCTTTTAATGGTAGTAGTCTTAGAAAGGCTCGACCAATCATTAATTTTTTTGGTAAAACTCCCCAGTATCTAGAATCAGAACTTCGGTTTCGATTGTCTCCCATTACAAAATATTCATCTTCTCCTGTTTGATATTTTCCGACAGTATTAAACTCCTCATTAATATAAGGCTCATCCAGTATGATTGTTTCCTTTTTTTCATCGTCATTTAAAATCATTACTTGGCCATGATCAATAATAATTGTTTCATTAGGTAATCCAATAATTCTTTTAATGAAAAATCTAGAAGGTTCATCTGGGTAACGGAAAATAACAACATCTCCTCTTTTTGGTTCTCCTGTTAGGTAAGAGATTTCATCAACAATTAAATATTCACCATCATGAAAGGTTGGGTACATTGATTCTCCACTAACAACAAAAGGCTGAGCGATAAACATTCGAATAGGTAAAACAATAGCAAAAGCAATAATTGCGAACTTGATTAAATCCCAAAAACTTTCTTTCTTTTTAGGGGAAATATTTTTTTCTTCAGATGAATTTTCTATTTTTTCGATATTGTTTTCCATTAGTTTAGTTTTAGACTGTAACTATTTTTTAAATAATTAAATCTACTATTTTATTAATATAAATTTTTTAATCTATATTTTCCAATAATAGTCATTATTTTATCACATAAAGACTATTGACGGAATAGAAAAAGACGTGTTTTGGTATGTTTATAATTTTTACTAAGTTTGTTATGATAAAAGAATGATTTTAATCATTGGACTTGGCAACAAGGGAAAGGTTTATGAAAAAACTAGACATAATGTTTCTTGGGTTGTTTTTAATTACTTGAATGGAGATTTAGATTGGCAACCAAATAAATACGCTAAATCACTTCTAGCGACGACTAGTTTTGATGATAAAGATATTGTCTTTGTTAAACCAGAAACTTTCATGAATAAATCGGGGGAAGTTCTAGATTATTTTAAGAAAGAATATAAAGTGAGTGTTGATGACTTAATTATTATTCACGATGACATAGATTTACCCTTAGGAAAAATCAAAGTTTCTTATGACAGGGGAGATGGGGGACACAATGGAGTCAAATCAATTATGAATAATTTAGGTTCGGCTTCTTTTATTAGAATTAGAATCGGAGTTTCTATTTTGGATGAGAATAATAATTTGCACAAACCAGATGTACTAGGTCTTTTTTCAAAAGAAGAGATGAAAATGATTAAAGAAAAGATTTCTCCAGAGGTTGGGAAGATAATTGAGACAATTGTTTTAAAAGGCAAAGAAGTAGCAATGAATAAATTTAATTAATGCTAAATTTTTAAAAATTAATTAATATTAAAACCCTCACAATTATTGTGAGGGTTTTAATATTAATTTTCTTCTTTGTTTATTTCTTTCTTTTCACTACTGTCTAGGTGAATCAATGTCATCCGCTGTTCTTTTGGTTCAAAGAGAGTTATTTGGAAATTATAAGTTTTACCAAGTTCAAGGGTTTGGCGTAATTTATCTTCTGAGCCAAAACTTGAATTGTGGACTAACCCAGCAACTCCTTGTTTTATTGAGACCAAAGCTCCGTGTTTGTTAAATTTAATAACAACACCAGAAACTATAT
The DNA here is from genome assembly GCA_028696935.1 of Minisyncoccota bacterium. The sequence goes on from JAQVGE010000018.1 coordinate 10,326, forward strand.
CACCCTTCTTAAGACTTTCTTCAAATTCATTCCATGGGTTTTCTTTTAGAGCTTTAATAGAAAGTGATATCTTGCCGTCCTTAACCTCAATAACCTTAGCTCTAACTTTGTCTCCAACCTTAAACATAAATCTAGGATCTTCAACCAATCCCCAATCTATTTCAGATATATGAACTAAGCCTTCAAGACCTTCTTCTATTTTTAGGAAAATACCAAAATCAACAATACCAGCAACGGTACAATCTAATTCATTGCCCACTTCATACTTACCAATAATCTCTTGTCTTTCTTCTGGATTATTTTCTTTTTCTGAGAAAATTAATTTTCCTTCTTTTGGCAATGCTGAAATCATGATAACTTCAATTCTTTTACCAACGAGAGTTTTTAATTCTTTCAAAATTTTATCTTTATCAGAATCCTCGACTCTTGGATAGTGCTCACTCTTCAATTGAGAAGCAGGTAAGAAACCAGCAATCCCTTGCCATTCAAGAATAAGACCTCCTTTGTTTGCTTCTTTAATAGTTAATTCAAGGGTTGTTTTTGATTTAATTGCTTTTTCCGCTTCACTCCAGATTAGAGCTTGCTTAGCTTCTTTCAAAGATAATTCAATGTAGCCTTCGTCTCCATCTGTTTCTACAACTTTAGCTTTAACAACATCACCGACATTTATTTTTCGGATGATATCTTTAGCATTTATGAATTCTTTTCCATAGATTATACCTGTTCCAAAAGGAGCTAAATCAATATAAACAGATGATTTCAAAATAGAAATAACTGGTCCTTCAACTAAGTCTTCTTTTTGAGGAGGAACATCAGCTTTTTCTAGCATCTTTCCAATATTAGAAAGTTCTACTTTTGTTGACTCTTCTTTATTTTCTAAAACCACATCCTTTGTTTCTTCTTTTGTCATAAATTTGTAATTAAAAAAACCGCTCTGATTCCATATTAAATAGGGAATTTGCGGCGCAGTTTGAGTGTCTCTGTTAGTTTATCTAAACTTTACAAGAGGTTTAATCTCAATCTGGGCTAATAAAACATACTAAATGTATAATAAATTTCTTATTTTTGCAAGGGGAATACTGTTCTTATTGACTTTTTCTATTTTTT
>JAQVGE010000227.1 GCA_028696935.1 Minisyncoccota bacterium
TTACCGACGACCGCACGAAACCCCAGCCGTATCCCAAGCAGTCCGCGTGGGAATTTTACAAAAACGTCAAACAGCACATCGCCTACATTCACATCAAGGATTACAGGCACGATCCGGCCAAATCCAAGAATGAGTGCTTCACATTTGCCGGCGAAGGCAACGGTGATGTGAAGCGAATCGTCAAGGACTTGCTCGATAACGGATATGACGGCGGAATATCGATGGAACCGCACATCGCAGCGGTCTTCCATGACCCGACCGTCCAGAGTGATGATGACCTGAAATACAAGGCCTACATCGAATACGGCCGCCGATTCATGGAACTGCTGAAAGAAATCGGCCACGGCGATAAAATCTGACGCTTACGAAGGCCTGGAGTTATCTCGATAGCTCCGGGCCATATTTTTTCTGCGTTCGAGCAGCGCTTCGGGGTAGAGGAACGCGAATTTCGCTATTCTTCCCGCGCCAATGGCGGCTCTTACCTGCGAATCCGTGCTTGCCGTCGCGGACAATGCGCTGACGTCGTTCGCGTCGAGCAGATTGCATAGTCCCGCGTTGAAGTCGTCCCTTGCCAGGTCGAATATTTCCGCCAGCGGGCCCGCGATTACGATTTTTTCAATCCCCATCAATTCCACCAGGCCGGCGAGCTGTTTGCCGAGCAATTTTGCGGAGACGCGGAAAATCTTGAGCACGGCGCTGTTGCCATTTTTGGCCAGTGCTATGAATTCGTCGAGCGAGTCGAGCTTCTTTTTAGTCTGTTCGAGCATGGCCCAGCCGCCGGCGTATGCTTCAAGGCAGCCACGCTTTCCGCACTTACACACCTTGCCGCCCTTGGCGATGCGCATGTGGCCGATGTCCCACAGCCCGCGATACTTTTCGCCCGACTGGCCCAGAAAATTGTATATGTCCTCATTGCAGCCGAACAGCACGCCCAGCCCGAGTTCCCACGTTATGAGCATGCCCACCGTGTCACGCCCGAAACGGTCAATCTCGCCGGCGTAAACGGCGTAATTGGCGGCCTGGACCATTGTTTTCAGGCCGAACCTGGTTTGAATGTGTTCTTCAAAATCCATCCCGTCCAGCGCCGGCAGGTTGGGGCAGTCTATTATCCTGCCAGTTTCCGCGTCGAGATGGCCCGGCACGCCAACGAAAACCTGTCGAATCTTTGAGCGGTTTTTTCCTGCCTGCTCGATTGAGGCGGCTATGAATCTGTCCATCGCAGCCACGATATTTTCGAGCGACGTTTTCCTGCCGAGCCTCTGTGTTTCCTGCAAAATTACGTTGTCAGCAAAATCGCACATGCTCATTTCCATTTCCGGCGGAGCGATAACGATTCCGAGCGTGCAGTTTTTTACGCGGTCCATGTCCCACGTAATCGAAGGCCTGCCGCGTTTTTGCGTTGCGGGCTTGCTAAATTTACGCACCATACGGTCGGAGTGCATTTTTTTGAGATGAAAGCTCACGCCGGCGAATGTAAGGCCCAATTTCCTGGCCAAACCTCGCTGGGATTGCGGGCCTTGACGGTCTATTATCCGCAGCAGCGGCAGGGGGCCGTTGGCGGCGTAGTCGATTGTCTGATTGGTCGTCATGGATGCAAATTTAAACCATTTTGCGGGTTATGGCAACGGAGAAATGTTCCCGGGAAGGAATTATTAAAGTCCACTTGAAAAAATTAGGAAAGTGCGGTATATATTAAAGTCGACTTTAATAATTCATCAGGAGTAAACCATGATTGATACGCTTGTGAAAAAAACGCATGAAAACCTGCCTGCGGGCAGGGATATTTTTGACGGTATAGACGCATCGCAACGGCAGGAACTGCTCACGCGGTATTCTGAATTTCAGGACACTTCCGACGCGGATGGTTACCTTACTGACTCGCACGTCTTGGTAAAGACCCTTCACACACCCAGGCCTTACGTGCACCTGATGGCCAGCAATCATTACGATGAGTACGGTCAGTGGGGCAGTTTCTGGGACCAGCACCGCGGCGGATTCTCCTGCGTCGACACGGTGATGGCCGGGCGGATGACTTCGCACCTGGACACCAATTACGTGCCAACCTCGCCGACACCCGTTGACGTGCGCGATTTTTACGTGCATGAAAACGGCCTGAGCTGGCCGATGTTTCCGACTGCGTTTTACGAAGAAGACGCATACAGCGATTTTAAATGCATATTCGGTCTGGACAGCTACGAACTGACCGCGACACGCAACGACATCGCAGCCAGACTTTTCGTCTTCGTCCATCCTGACCTTCCGGTGGAAATCTGGCGTGTGACCCTGCGAAATCTTTCCGACGCGTCGCGCGAGTTTACGTGGTTTTCTCGCCTGCGTGTCAACGTGGACAGCTACCCGTTCTATTATTTCGTGCCGCGCGTGGTCTGCTACGGCGACATCGAGCAGGGCTGCATGGTTTTCACCAACAGTTTCAAGTTCAACAAACATCCGCGGGCAGCGTTTTTCGCGTGTGGCGGCGGATTTGACGGTTACGACATGATGGCCGAAGCGTTCCAGGGCATTGGCGGGCGGGCACCGATACCGGCGGCAGTACAGCAGGGCCATTGCAGCAACACGCTCGGTAAGCAGCCATACGACGGCCTGATTGCGGCTGGGCAGTACAACGCCAAACTCTCTGACGGCGAGGAAAAAACGTGGACTCTTGCATTCGGCAAATGCCCG
>JAQVGE010000019.1 GCA_028696935.1 Minisyncoccota bacterium
AAGTAATGTATTTACTATTATTCAAGAAGGTTTTATTCGTAGATCTTTATCTAAAAACGCTGTTTAGTTAATTTTTTTATTTAAAACATTATGGAAAAAGATAAAATAAAAAAAATAGTAGAGGAAATATTTAATCATACCGGATGTACTATTTCTAAGTGTGAAATTAGTGAAGAGGATGGAATGGTTTGGTGTATGATTGAAACACCTGACTCAAAATTAATGATTGGGCGTGAAGGTGAAACTCTTAGATCTTTCAACCATTTAGTTCGAAAAATGATTGAAAAAGAGGAAGGTTCTTTTGAGGATGAAATGAAAAAACTTTTTATTGATATTAATGGATATCAGAAAAACCGATTAGATAGTTTAAAAAACATAGCTCACATGATGGCAGAAAGAGCTAGATATTTTAAAAGTAATATTGAAATAGACCCTATGCCAGCTTATGAACGTCGCATTATTCATATGTTTTTAGAAAACAGTAGAGATATTAAAACTGAATCAGAGGGTGTTGGTTCAAACCGCAGGGTTGTAATTAAATATATTAACAATAATCCTGATTCTATTTAGTTATTTTATTGTAAGTCTAGACTCCAAAGAGTGGAGTCTTTTTTGTTTACAAAAAATAAGGTGTTTTCTTCTTTGTCTAAAAATAGATGTGTAGCATCAACAGGGATTTCTGTCACAGAGTTTGCCAGGGTTACTTTATTTAAATTTTCTGTGTTTATTTTTACAAAATAATCATCAAAAGAAACAAGACCTTGGTACCAAGAATCTGGATATTGAATACCAACAACAGTATTTGGAACAGCACAGTAAACATTAACATTATCATTACTCCAGACACACTTTTCAGGTAAACCATAAGTGTTTAAATCATTTGTAGTGTGTTCTTTTTCGTTAAATATCCAGAGTTTAGGACCAACCTCAAGAGAAGCCCCATATAAAATAGAGGTTCCACTATTATTTGAAAGGGTTGTTAGTCCTTTGATTCCTCCAAACACTTTAGTTAATACTCCGTTGCTAGTGTTTAAACTAAACAAACTTCCATCAACAGACCAAGAGGGTTTTGTTGTTAAAAATATTTTTTGTTCATTTATCCATTGGGATAACCATTCTGAAAAGGCAGAATTAAAAACTTGAACTTTTTTATTATCAGAAAATGACCCAGTTGCCCCAACAACCCCATTTAGATTTTTGGCTATAAAAAAGTATTTATTTTTATCAGGAGATAGACTAATATCAACAATATCTACTGGGAGGAAACTACCCTTCGTCTCCCCTATTGTTGCTACATAACTAGTAATTGATTTATCTCCAACTGAAACATATCTATAAATAAAAGTTTTTGCCAAGCTATCAATAATAGCTTCATAAACTCCAGGAATAGTTGAGTTTGAAACCTTTATAACCTTTTTTGAGTCTAAATCCATTTGGTAAATATGCCCAGTTGATTTTTCTACATATCTTAAGGCAGGAAAAGTTTCTGTTTTTGTTTCTGTTTTCTTTGGTTCAGATTGAGTTGTTGTTTGATTTGCACTTTCCCCAACAGGTGTACTTATTTCAATTGAGGTATAATCATCACCAGTTGTTTCTGTGTAAGTTCTAATGTCTTCAAAGAACCTTGCACCAGCAACAGCAAAATCAGTTATTTTATAAAAACGAGATGATTCCCCCACCTGGGCTTCGTTAATCCAACTACCGCCGGTTTGAATATTGTTTCCATTATCTGGGGTTAAATCACCACCTAAACCAAAAGGGTTAAAAGGTTTATTTTGGTTTGGGTCTGTATCACCACCTTCTTTCTTTTGATTAGAAAAAAACAAAAACCCAAGAATTATTAATAAAACAATGATGAATGTTGCTATAAAAATTGTTTTTGATGTTTTTTTCATGATTTTTATCTACCTGTTGTTGACCAGTGCCAAGGCTCACTAGCTAAATTTTTTAATCCATAATTATGAGCATTATTGGCTAACCATTTAAAACAAGGGCTATTTTTACCACCAGACTCCATCATGCTCTTGCCATTACACCTAAAATCTATAGCTTTTCCTGATTCGTGCATTGAACGCCCAATCCTTGCCGTTGGAGGATTGCAATCTTCTGCTGGTGAATTTTCTATATCTGGACACCCGTTTTTAATTCTCAGAGCTCTTTGTTGTGCTTCAGATCTAGAGCCATAGCCGGAAAGAAGTATGTTTTCTTTTTTGGCATCCGCAATGAGTTTTTCTAAATTAGAAGCTATTGATTTGCATACGTTTATTACTCCAGCTGGAGTTCCACCATCAGCAACATTGGTAAATCCTTCTGGACAAAGAGCAATACTACCACCACTTGAATATTGTGCCCAAGGGACATCTTCTTTTTCAATCTCAATTGAAAGTCTATCAACACTCAAACCTCTCTTACCTAATAAATCAGGGTTTATGGTGTTTAAAAGAGCATAAGAACCAATTGCAATTAAAAGACCTAAGATTGCTTGGGTAATTTGTTTTTTAGCTTCAGTTTTACCAAAAACAGAGTCTGTTCCCATCCACTGAACACCACCAATAATAAGCATTATGACAGCCAGGGCTGCAGCTAGGCCAATTGCCAAGAGGAAAAATTTATTAAAATAATCTCCAATATTATTAGTGGTAATTTCTTCAAAATCACCAATAGGAGCTAGAAGTTTGTATGTATTAGGGTCTACCTCTTCATTTTGGTTTGATTGTGGAGTAACAACAACGTATTCATTTGTTATTACAGGTTCACCTGGTAATGTTACAGGTTGGCACATTGTTGAAGTTGAACCAAGATTGTTTTGCATAAATAAGGTTCGATTATTTTCACATTCTACTTGTGTTTTAAAACCACCATATGTAGCTGGAATCGGACCTGTTTTATACTCAAAGACAATAACATCAGCTTTTAGTGTTTCGTTTTTTAAAAAAAACAAAAATAAAACAAATAAAGCGAATCCAATTAATTTATATAAAATTTTATATTTTTTATTCATTTTACAATGTTATTTTTAGTCTACCTTTAGCCTGTTGGAATAATGCGCGTAGATTTTCTATTGTTAAGTCTATCGTTGCATATCCTCCACGAGCACTTGGTCTAATTGTTACCTCTGTTTTTTTGATAGGGGTTGCTATTTTTTCATCATTTATTTCCCAGTTATAAACAAAACTTGCCTCGTTTCCTTTTAGGGCTAAGAAATATGGTTCAGCAACAACTGTCATTTCGTTTTCTTCCATAAAAGAACCATCTACCAAAGCTTTATTGTAAAGAATTCCTTCGGTCGGTGATTTTTTGTAAAAAATTATTTTAGGTTCAATTATTGGAATTATTATATTTTTCGTAGCACTATATTTTCCATCAACAGATGAAACAACAACAGAGATGTCTTCGTTTTTATTTAAAGGATCATTTTTAAAAGAATAGGAGTCTTTGTTGTATCCAGAGGCACTTTGAACTGTATCGTTGTTAGATTTCCAAGTATAAGTCATATTACCCTTACCCTCTTTTATGGTGTTTGTGTTTGGTATTGCAACAACCTTTATTTTACCTTCTCTTGAAACAAAAGATTTTCCACGATAAAAAGGTGGAGTATATCCATCAACCGCTTCCCACAAAACATCAATTTCTGACGGGGAAATGCCAATTTTCTTGGTTACACTGTTCATAGAGCCAGATGGAGTTATGGTTACATCAAAAACAGTTGTTGTGTTTGGTCCAAAAGTTCTAAAAGAGTAGGTTGTTTTACCATAACCACTTAAAATAACTTTTGAGCCGCTTCGCCACTCAATAATGGCTTTATTTAAATCAACAGCATAGCTAACAAGCTTGATTGTAACATCTTGATATGGTTCAGGGTTTTGAGGAATTATTTGAATATCAACATCACTTTCTTGTAATATGATTTCTGTTTCAGCACGCAAAAAGAATGGTACAAAGACTAGACCAAACAAAGCAATTATAATAGATAAATTTTTTATTTTTTGTTTGTTCACTGTTAACTATATTATACGATAACGGGGTTTTTGAAACAACTAACCTTAATTTTTTGACCCATTAGCTAGCTCTTCCTTGGCTTTTTTAATAGCCAAAATCTGAGAAGGATCAGAGGTGATAATTTGGTCTTCGGTATAAGAAGCGATAATTTTAGTAGCAACGTGCTTGAGTCCAACAAAGAAAATTCCCTCCCCTACATTAGATTCTAGAAGTAAATATTTTTCTTCTTCGGTTAAATTAAACGTTTGTTGCAAAACATCAACAGTTGAAGGTGATTGTTTTAATAACAATTGAATAGAAGAGTTTGTTATTATTGGCACTCCATAAGGACTTTTCATAAAGTCGCCGACGTCCTGGGTAATAGTTGCTAATCCTAGATAATATTTACGCCCTCTTTTAGCAATTGAATAAAGGAAAGAAGCGGTGTCTTCTGATTTCATCATCCACCAAGCTTCGTCAACAACCAATAATCTTTTGCGGATATTTTTACGTACAGTATTCCAGATATAGTGAGTAACAATATACATTGCGACTGGTTTTAGCTCGTCTTCCATATCACGGACAGAAAAGACTACAAACTTCTTATTTATATCAACATTTGATGGTTGGTTTAAAAATGAAGCCCAGGAACCATGAGTATATTTGGTTAGTCTTTGGAGAAGTGATTCACTTCCCTCAATTCCAGCAAGAACCATTTCAAAATCAGACAAAAGTGGTGGCTCTATGTTTCTAAAATCAGAATCTGAGGTTATGTCTTTTAAGGCATAAGTCTCAGTGATTGCTCGATCAATAATAGAATCTTCTTCAGGGCTAAGTCCACCAAGCATTATTCTAAATAAACCAACCAGAGTTATGACGTTTGAGCGCAAAACATCTCCAGGGGTTTCGTCTTTTGTGGGAACAGGTAAATCAAAAGGATTAATGTGATGGTCAGAAGATAAAGCAATATTGAAATATCTCCCTCCCACTGCTTCTGCGAGGTATTCATATTCTCTTTCTGGGTCAATCACAATAACCTCGGTATCAAACATCAAAGTTCTTATGATTTCAAGCTTTGTGGCATAAGATTTACCAGCTCCAGAGGTAGCGAAAATAATAGAGTTGTAATTAGGTAAGGAAAATCTATCAAAAAGAATAAGACTAGAGTTGTGTCTATTAACTCCATATAAAATACCCTTATTGTTTGTGAGGTCAAATGAAACAAATGGGAAGATGCTAGATAAAGGTTCAGTATTAAGTTTTTGATGAATACCTAAAATATCTGTTCCCAAAGGAAGAACACTTTTGAATCCAACATCTTGTTGGAAGAGAGCTGGTTTTAAGTAAACTAATTTTGATTCCAAAAGTGATTTTATTTCACTTTCAACTTTAAATAAATCGTTTTCATTGTCGGCGTAAATTGTAATATAAAGACCAACGTCAAACATTTTCTCCTGAGCTTGCATTAAATTATCTCTTAAACCCTCTAGGTCACGATAAGCAGTATCAAGCATTGGATCACGAACTAAGCCTTTTGATTCTCTTATTGAAATTTGGCTTTGGACTTCCGCCACTTTCTTTTGGAAGGTTCTTAATATTTCAGATGTTTCAATGGGGTGAATAAAAATAGAAACATCAATAATCTTATCAAGATTAATAATAGGAGAAAACCAATTATCTGATAAATATCTAGGGTAAGAAATAACAAAGAAGGTTCTAGCCATCTTGTCTCCTAGATTAATTGACCTAGGGGTTATTTGAAGAGCAGAAGGAGCAATAACATCTTGAAGTTCAAGTGTTGCCGCTTTGTATATTTCAGAAGGTAGAATAGGCATTACCGTGCTGTTTGGTTTGTTCTCTCCTTCTTCTTTATTTCCTAAAAATGATGAAAATAATCCCATAATAAAATTACTCTAATTTAATACCCTGACTAATATCTCCAGGATTGAAAGTTTTATAAAATAACTCGACAATAGCTTCTGTGTCTAGTTGTGAACTACGAATACCAATTCCACTTAATCCATCAATAACAACCCCAACTCTTTGGTCCAACTGACTTCTCTTTTCTTCAAAAGAAGCAAGGTCGATTGCTTTTTTTGTATCAGCAACTTGTTTTTTAGGAGCTTTACCTCCAATCATGTTTTCTAGGATACCCCCATCAGTTTTTAGGGTTGTTGGATTGTATGGAATTACAATAAAAAAACTTTTAGTCATTATGTTTACATCGTCGGTAAAAGACTTAATAAAATCAATATATTCTCTTGTTTGAATTTTTAGTAAAGATTCATTTTGTTCTTTTATTCTATCTTCTAGTGAAATAAGATAAGGTCTAATATCGAGTCTTCTGGATTGAACAACGATTTGAGTAGAAAAATCAAGTCCATTCAAGAAAGATTGAAAAGAATTTATGATTGCGGCCTGTTCGTCTGATGATTTTAATGACAAATTAATAGAAGAAGCCAACAGCACAGCTCTTAACCCACCATCTTTTAAAATAATGATTCCATTGCGAATCTCTTTAATGGGAACAAAATCTTGAGCTGCTTTTGCTTTGATTGCCATACGAAATTAATTTAAGGAAAATTACTATCTAATAAACTGATTATAACATTTTAATCAATAATTAAGAATTATTTTTATCTTCAACATCTAAACTCCAAGATAAATCCTTAATTGAATCGACTGAAACATTTGGTAAAACAGAGATTGGTTCACTTGCGACTTCTTCTTTTTTGTCATCTGGTTTGGCTAGCCTTTGTTTCCAGATGTATAACTTGTTGGAAATAAAATAACTAATTCCGGCCTGCAAGTAATAAGCAAAAGGCTTGTTGTTTATTCTATAAAAAGTTAAAAGACCAGTTAGCCCCCCAACTAAAAGCATTGGGATAATTGCAATCCATAGAGGAAGAACTCTAAATAGTAGATAGATTAAACCCCCTCCCCCAACTAAATAAGCAAATTGACGAAAAGAAAAAGGGCCAAAAAGCTTGTCTTCAATATCAATAAATTGTGGCACTTTAAATTGCATAATAAGTAGAAAGTAGTAGGTAGTAAGTAGTAAGGTTTATTAATTTCGACTCTTAATTGATTTTATCAGACCATTAAGAAGTTTGCTAGTAAGAATTGTTTTTTCAGTAATTTCTTTAAAATATTTTTGTTTTAAATACCCCAGATCTCTAGCGACCAGAAGATGATTTTGTGTTTCATTTAATGAACCATTAGCTATATGATAAAAATGAATTTTATCTTTTGCTGTTTGTCTACCAAACCCTTCGGCTATATTAGCAGAAACAGAAGAAATTGACCTCCTTAGTTGGTCTGATAATCCAAACTTCTCACATTCCGGGAAACTTTCAATATTTTTATATATACAAAGAGTAAGCTTATGAGCTTCTTTCCAGGCCTTTAAGTCGGTAAAAGAACTAATTTTATTCATATTTTCTTCTTGCATTTGTGTTTTTACCCTTTCTCCTTACTGCCTACTACGTACTACTTAACCGATTTCTTCACGATAAGGGTCATAGTTTGATGGTTTTTCATCTAAAGAGCCAGAAATTCCTTTGGTAGTATGATCACTAACAGAAGAGGGGCTAATGGTTGGATTAGTCAGTCTTTCCCCTATAATATCAACCCCAGTGTCTTCTAGTGTTTTATTTTCTTTTTCTTCGTCTATATGAATCTGTTTATTGTCTTCTTTTTCTTCTTCAATAAATTCAATTCCAGACTTAGCGTATAAACCAGATTCTTGGTCTTTTGAAACATGGTCAACCTGATCTTTTATTTCAGGTTCTTCTATTATTTCAACACCCTCAATTGCTGCTGTTTTTTCTTCTATTTTTGGGGTAAGAACCTCTTTTTTTGCGTACGGTGGTAGTGGAACATCTTCGGTCTCATTTTTTTCTAAACTATTTTCATTTTTTGTTTTTAATAATTCTCGAATGTTTTTAAAGATTGATTCATTAAGCCCTTCAATTAATTCCCTGGCTTTATCTTCCGGAATTTCTATTTTATATTTTATTTCATTCTCTAGATTGTTTGCTGGAAGAGTTCCAAGCATAATATTACTCACAACTTCTTCTAAAATACCCATTTCATCGATTGAAAGACTGTATTTTTTACCTAAAGAATAAACTTTATTCTGGTAGTCTGATAGAGAGATAGCCGTTTTTAGATTTTCTGGTAAAGAATTAAACTTAGGACTGATTGGTTTCGGTGTTGCTTTTATTGGAGTAGAATCATTTTCTAATTTATTAGCAATCGGAGAAAATATCTTATCAAAAACCTCATCGGCTATTTCACGAGCTTCTTTTTCTGAGGTTATAATGAATTCCATTATATTTTTTTCTAGAGATTCTGGTTTTTCCAAGCCCAACAAAACCAAAATTATTTCTATTTGAAAAGATTCAATTTCTTCATCAATTAAATACTTTTTTCCAATATTTTCTGAAAGATTTTCCCAATCAACAGAATTAATAGCCTCTCGCGATTTCTGAGATAGTTTAATTAATTCCTCTCTTTTTATTTTTTCTAATCTTTCTTTTAACATTTTATTTTTTAAATATTATTTACCAGTGTCTCCTTTATCACGGTCTGCCTTTTTCCCACCAGCTCTAATCTCTTCCGCTGTTTTATCTATAGATGAACTAGTGTCTTTTCCAAGACTAGTAATTGCGTTTACCACCTTACTTGTTTTTGTAGTCATTGAAGAAGCAATAGTGTTTAATGAAGTATTTTCAGCTTTTGATAATTCTCTTAATGCTTTTTTCTCTAATTCTTCTGCCTTATCTATACTTTCTAGTATATTTCCTTCAGAGTCTTTAAATTCATCCCCAAGACCACCTATTGGTGTTGGTCTTGTTTTTACATATCCATCAATATCCATATAGTCTTCCCATGATAGAATTTTCCTTGTTGAACTTCTGATAACATCTCTTTTACTTTGTAACCTTTTTAATTCTGCCAGTTTTTTATTAGAAAGAATAAAATCACCACCATCTTTAGCGTCTCTCATTTCTTGTCTTGTTTTAGCAATATCTTTATCAACATCATCTAGTTCTGGTTTTCTTGCAAGCATTGTTTCTTTAAGTTTTATTTGAGATTTTGTTATTTTATTTTTTTCATCACCTGTTAGAATGTTCTTTAATTCATCCGCTCTCTCTTTTCTTTCTTTGTCTTTCTTTTCTTGGAACTCTACAAAACCACCCTGTTTAGCAGTTCCCAAATTCTTAAGACCAGTATCGGCCAACCCCTTACCTGCAACTTTTACTCCACGAATGTCCATACTTCCGCTTCCAGCTGTTTTACCAAAACTTCTTAATTGTTTTGCTCCCCAACCTTTTATTCCACCCTTTGCTTCAGCGCTTGCAAGGTTTTTGCTATCAGCAATGGCTGCCCCAGCTCTACCTAGCGTAGCCGTACCTGCTTTTGCTAATAATCCCGCTCCTGCTCCTAAGGCAACTCCTCCAGCAATAGCCCCAGCTTTAGATATTGCATTTGTAATTCCTTGGCCCATCTTTCCTGACATGTTTTTTGCAACATCTTTAGCTTTATTAAATAAAACAATAATAAATATAAAAGGAACAATTACTGCAAGTATCCACTCTAAGTTTTGTTTACTATCAGCATCACCAATAATTTCTCCAGCAATAGATAAAAATCTTATTATTATATAGATGAAAAACATAAAAACAGGAGCCAGAAAAGCCAGTTTAAGAGTTTCAGGCCACCATTTTTTCCATCCAATCGTATCAACTTCCTGAAGTTTTGGTACGGTGTAAGAAAAGAAAGCCAAAGGAGCCAAAATCATTGCCATCCAAAGACCAATAACTCTAGCTACAAAAACCAAGGCAGCAGACAGAAAAGTTATCAAACCTACAATATTTACAACTGATGCCATTATTACAATTAAAATAAAAGTCCCTGGGCTTGCGGTTGTTCCATCCCCTGCTTTGTTAGCATTCATTATTATTGTTTGAGGGTTTATTTTGCTAACAATAGCTTCAGATAGTCTTATTTCTCCATTTGTTCCAGGGCTGTTTATTACACTACCGTTTCCGTCTTTGTCGTCACCAATTACAATTGTTTCTTGGTTGTAAAACACTCTAGCTAAAATATTTGAGGCGTCAATAATAACTCTTGTGGCAAATAAACTGAAATTTATAAGCAGTCCGATTAAAACCACATTAATAATCATCTTTTTTGTGTCAAAACTATTTAAATTTAAGATAGTTGCAAAAGCGATATAAAGAAGAATGAAGATGAAAAACATATTACAGAAATCTCTAACAATCTTCCATCCTTCTACAACAAAAGTTGAACTATATGAAGTGTTTTGAACAGAATAAAAGAAGGCAAAATCAAATAATTTACCCGTTAAACCAAAAAGGAAGGCTGTTGGCTCAAAAACAACCACATATAAAAATCTGCCAACACAGCCCTTCCATGTAGAAGCATCTAAAATATCACAACTATAGGGCTCTAAAAGATACTCCTCATTAGCTGCTGTTTGGCTTACTCCATTTTGCCATTCAGTGGCATTTTCATCTAATGTTTTTATTTGTTCATAAAGTCTTACTTCATACAAAGAACCTTCGGTTATTCCCATGTCATAGTTTTCGTCGTCATCCCAGAGATTAGAAAAATTCCAAATTATACTAAAATTTTTGGTTTGAAGACGAGCTATTTGTCTAGCTTCTGCAGTTATATTGTATTGAGTACTTGGTTTTATGTTATCTGAAAAAATGGCAGTAATGCTGTTTGAGCTAGAATTTGAATTGAAAATTTGTGGTGGACCAACAAGATTTCCAGAAGAATCTTTAACGGTTATTCTTATTCCTTCAACACCACCAGATGTTTCTGACCACTCCGCCTTAGCTGTTACTTTAATCTGATTACTAAAGACGGAAGTTTGTGATTCAAATTTAATCCCCCCATCATCTGCTTCAACAGTATTTTTTTCTATAACAGCTCCTTTGTTGCTATTCCACCCAACCGAAATAGGCGCGAGAATGTTCGCGAAGACAATAACAACAATTAAAATGTAAGGTAAAATTTTTTTCACAAATTTATACTCTTATTATAACAAACTATTATCGATAATTCCCAATTTCAATTTCCAATTACTAACCCTCTATCAAATTATCATTTTCAAAAATTACCAGACATTTAACAGAGTTTCAAAATCTCTTTCGTAAATTCTTCTCATGTGACCTGAGTCAGTTCCGTAACTTTCGCCAATCTGAATACCGATTGATTCAGCAACATATCCAGCAGGAATATATGAACCTCTGTCAAATTGTTTAAACCAAGGATTACCGTACCTTGTTTTTGGCCCAGTATAACTTGCGCTACTTGTTTGGGCATAACATTGATTTATTAATCCACTTAATTGATTAACAAAAGTCCTATATCTATCAATTTCACTGT
>JAQVGE010000228.1 GCA_028696935.1 Minisyncoccota bacterium
AAGATAGAATTACCTCCGTTTC
Organism: Minisyncoccota bacterium; assembly: GCA_028696935.1. The sequence continues at coordinate 23 of JAQVGE010000228.1, forward strand.
TGATGCTAATGGTCGCTTTTCTTCAATTATAAAAGTTCCTCAACTAAGAGCAGGAATGCATGATATTAAAGTTGAAGGCGTTGAGTCTTCCCTTCACTACAGCATTTCCTTTCAAGTTGAGTAATATATAAATTTAGTTGTAAGCGTAAAAAACCGTTCTAATATAGGACGGTTTTTTATTATCTTTTGTAACAATATCTATTAATTTACGTATATATTAATATATGAACCATATATTTTTATCACAACGTCATAATGATAAAATTTCCACCAATATTAAAGGTGGCTATTTTGTGTATCCAGTCACTTCAATGATTGAAACTAGGGGCGTTATGGTAAATAATAATTATTTTAAATTAGTATCATTTTCTATGAAATAATATAATTTAAAATTTATATCAATTATAAACACCCTTAGTTCAATAGAAGATAAGGGTGTTTTATATATTTTAGTTAAAATTATGAACCTTAAAAAATTATAAAATCATGAAAACATTACTTTTAAATCCAGTTGTCTTGCTGTATCTTAGCTTAAATTTAGCTATTGAGTTAGGTTTATCATTTTTCTTTGTCACCTATGTTCCATTTTTAGCAGAAAAAGGAATGAATCTATTAGAAATAAATATCATCAATGCATTCTTTATGATATTTGTTATTATAACAGAAATGCCCACTGGCAGTTTTGCTGACAATTTTGGTAGACATAGAAGTTTATCGTTAGCTTGTTTATTGTTATCACTAGGCTTTCTAATTTATTTTTTTTCTAGTAGTTTTATTTTATTTATCTGCGCAGAAATCATTCTAGCACTAGGTCATACTTTTTCTTCAGGTGCTTTAGAGGCTTGGTTAGTTGACTCTTTAAATAATAGAAATCAATCACAATTAGCAATGAAAGTTTTCTCTATAGAGCCAACTTTTAAATCTATAGGTCTTATCATTGGTGTTTTAATTGGGTCTATTATTGGTGATTTTAATTTGGGTTTACCTTGGTTAATTTCAGCTATATTTATGTTTATTATTTTTATTTTATCTTTATTTTTGAAAGAAAATTATCGTCAAAACAGTAATAAAAATACAGAAAAAAATAATTTAAAAAAACAATTAACAGTAGCTTGGCGCTATGGTTTAAGGAACAAAGATTTAGTCTTTATTATGATGTTCATAGCTTGTTTAAATTTTTCTATTCAAGCTTTAAATATGCAGTGGCCACTCCTTTTCCAAAATAGCTATAATTTTAGTTCTTTTAAACTAGGTTGGCTATTTGTTGGAGTAACATTTTCTATATCGCTTGGCGGGTATATATCTTACAGATTAAAATCTATCTTCACTGAAAAACAAGCTATTATTATACCTCAAGTTTTCACTGCTATTGCTATTATGCTTTGCGCTTATTCTAATTCTATTATAATTACAGTCAATCTTTTCTTACTTCACGAATTAGGTAGAGGTGTTATAAAGCCTTTAGAACAAGATTTTATTAATTGTCGAATAGAATCTAATAACAGAGCAACTTTATTATCACTCCATTCAGTTTTTATTAAAATTGGTGCTCTTTTAGGCCTAATTATCAGTGGATTAATTGCAAGTATTAGCTCAATTAGCCTAACTTGGTTTTTGTCGGGAACATCTTTGCTAATTTTTGTATTAATTTTTGTTTGGCGTTATAGAAATGAAATCTTGATAATAAAAAGTAAAAATTTGTAGTAACTAAAAAGCGCTTAATATCAAAAAAAGCGCTTTTTTATAAGAATTAAAAACCACCCGCTTTAGCGGGTGTGTGCGTTTAGAGCGAAGCTCTCGGTTCGAGAAAAATATGTTAAAATAAAATCACCTGCCCAGGTCTAGAAAGGAGGTGATTTTTTATTTCTAGTATTCGATTGTATCAGCTCTCGCATTGTCGATATCGCTGTCAGTATCATTTGGTGTGGATACCACGATATAGACAAAAAGTAATGGCTGATAATTATATTAAAGCAGAATTAGGCAGAATTTTCAAGGCTATTGCCAAGTGGAAGGGATTGGTTATTACCGCATTCATTTGGTGATTGATATTCCACCAAAATATTCTGTTGCCTATGTCATGAGTGTCATCAAAGGCAAGTCATCTGCCTGGATTAAAAAGAAAACCAAGAAACTTCCAAAAGGTAGTTTTTGGGCAAAGGGGTATTTTGTTTCCACGGTTGGAGTTGATGAGATGATTATTTTAAACTACGTAAAACACCAGGAACATCATCAAGTTGATGTGCCTAAGTTATCTCTTTAACCCTCGCCCACAAAGTGGGCAAGATAAATACCACCGGCTATTTTGCCGGTGGTAGTTTATTTTCCAGTTATTTACTATCTAATATTTCTTTGTATATTTCAACTACCTTACTTAAGTTGTTTTTAGTAGTTAAATCTTTTGTACTACTTCTAGCTTGTTGCGATAGCCTCTTTAAGTCATAGCTATTAATGCTATTAATTTTTTTTACCAGGTCTTCTTTGTCGCCTGGCTTAAATAGTAATCCGTTATAACCTGTTTTTACAATTTCTGGCATACCACCAATTTCTGAAGCAATTACTGGAGTGCCCAGATTTAAAGCCTCAAGCATACTAAGAGGCATATTTTCATACCAAATAGATGGAATGATGACAGCTCTAGCTTTAATAATT
>JAQVGE010000229.1 GCA_028696935.1 Minisyncoccota bacterium
CCCCATGGCAATACTGGCGGCATTGGCCGCGACAATACATTCGGCATCTTTTTTGGAGCCGCCGGGTTCCAGGATGTATTTCACGCCAAATTCAGCGGCGGCTTCGATATTGTCAGCAAAAGGGAAAAAGGCATCGGATATCAGGACGGTGCGGGCCAGTACGTCCGCTACGTCCAGTTCGCGGCGCTCCATATTTTCGCGGGCCTTGACCAGCGCTAGCTTTTTCATGGCATCCACGCGATTGGGTTGTCCGGCGCCCATGCCCAGGAGCGAAAAATATCCCGGGGCGTATTCCCAGGCCAATACGATGGCGTTAGATTTGATGTGTTTGCCGATTCGGATGCCAAAGTCGGCTGTGGCGCGGAGGGTCTCTGGGAATGGGGCGCGAGTGACAACATTCCAGCCTTCGGTGCCATGCAGGTCCGCCTCTTGCGTCAGCACACCACCATTGATCGGTCGCGTCAGACGGCGCGGAAGGGCGGCAGCTAGTGGGCGGTCGAGGGAGATCAGGCGGATATCTTTGGACTTGGCCTGCAGAAATTCCAACGCGTCGGGTTCGAAGGCGGGGGCAATCAGCGCTTCGACAAAACGGCCCTTGAGGATGTGGGCAGCGGCCAAGTCGATCGGGCGGGTGACGGCAATGACGGAGCCAAAGGCCGAGACGACATCCCCTTCCCAGGCGGCGGACAAGGCCGCTGCCAGGGTTTCGCCGGTGGCGGCACCGCACGGATTGGTGTGCTTGACGATGATGGCGGCGGGCACCGCGTAAAATTCCCGGGCGGCTTCCAGCGCGGCATCACCATCCACGTAATTATTAAACGACATGTCCTTACCGTGCAGAATGCGGGCAGTCGCCAGGGTGGCTTCAGCGGGCGGGGGAGTGTCGGGGCGGAACGTGGCGGCTTGGTGAGGGTTTTCGCCGTAGCGCAGGGTGGCCTCGGGGGCCGGATCACCGGCCAGCCAGGTGGCAATGGCGGAATCATAGGCCGCGACGCGGGCAAATACTTTGCGGGCCAGATCACGGCGGCGCTCGACCGGCAGGCCGCCATCGCGCTGGAGTGCGGCTAGAACGGCCGGATAGTCCTGCGGGTCGCACAGCACGAGCACGTCGGCATGGTTTTTGGCTGCCGAGCGCAGCAGGGCGGGGCCGCCAATATCGATTTGTTCGATGGAGGGGGTTTGTTCAAAGGGGTACAGGTTGACGCAGACGAGGTCGATGGGTGGAATCCCTAGCTGGGCACAGGTTTCCTGGTCGGTGGGCTGGGCGCGACGCTGCAGAATACCGCCATGCACCTTGGGGTGCAGAGTCTTGACGCGCCCATTCAAAATTTCCGGGTGTCCGGTAAAGGTGGCGACATCGACCACGGGCAACCCCGCATCGCGCAATGCATTGGCGGTGCCGCCGGTGGAGAGCAGCTCGATGCCCAAATCGGCTAGGCCGCGGGCAAAGTCCACCAAACCGGTTTTGTCGGATACACTGAGAAGGGCGCGCTGAATTTTCATGGTCTGGATTGTTCCACAGCCTCGCTTAAATGGAAAGGGCTTTTGCCGCAGAGTAGGGTGCAGGACAGTAAAGTTACAACAGGGTATGGGTCAGGCGGCCTTCTGCTGCTTCCAATAGAGGTCAAACAGGTTGCCGAGGATTGCGCAGCGAGTAGCGAGGACGTTGTGGGCACCCGCTATATGCCAGAACATGCCGGATTGCTTTGCCCGTTTTCCGACGACGGTCTTGCACCCGGCTTCGATGACGCCTGAGCCCACGAAGTATCCTGCCTTTCGGAACGTACCATAGAGCATGCGATCACGGTTGTTTATGAAGTAGTTGAGGGCACTGATGATTTCGTCCTTCTTGTCGGGATTGGCGTCAGCGAGCTTGGCGACCTCTTTGATGAACCGGTCGATCTTGTCTGCCTTAAGCCATTTGCGCCATTTCTTGGCATGGCCGGTATCGGCCGACTCATTCGGATAGATGAGTTTTGCCATGTCGTTGACGTGTTCAAAGGCGTGATAGAGGTCGAGTATCCATATGGCATTGCGGAAGTTTACTCGTGCTAATTCCCATATCCACGCAGCCCCATCGCCCAGCACCACAACTTTTTTAACATAAGCCATCCCCCGCAGTCTGGCTTCTTGTCGGATAATGCCGCCGAAGTCGACCGATTCGTCGAAGCTGGCAATATACGTGGTACTGTCCGGGTCTCGATCCGGGAGTTCTCCTGCAACAGTCCTCAGTTGCGTAAAGACACACCCGAGTTTGACTTCGCGGCCCTTCGATGTGCCATCCGGTTGCTTGCCCTTGCGACCTTGCGTTTCGGATTTGGTTGTCGGCACCTGTGTACCGTCATAGCTCACGTACATGACCTCGGGCGTAGGCTCCGGCTTTGTCGGATCACGATTCTGTAGCCAGGAATGCATCTTGGGACCAATCACGGCAGCCATACGCTGTATCGAGCGACCCGAAACATCCAGGTGCGAGTACGCCTTCAAGTCATCGCTGGCCAGCTCAAACGATCCGCTCATGGCTCCCGCACGGCTCATCAGTCGCTGCAGCCCAGGAGTGATTCCATCTTTCAAGCCAAGCAGATCATCCAACGGAGCGCGTCCTTGCTTCCCATCGTAGAAGTAGTCGCGCCGAGATCGGAAGA
>JAQVGE010000230.1 GCA_028696935.1 Minisyncoccota bacterium
CAGCCCACATGCTTGCTTGCCACCACCACATCCACACCCTGTACGTCAAGCAGTGCAAGATCGGCTCCATTGGCTCCCTCCCACTTCTCTTTCAGTGCTCTCACGGTCACGTTTGCCTGAATTGGTTTGCTCTTGATGGTATCGAATTTGGCGCCAAGTCGACAGACAAAGCTTGCTCCAACCCCTTTCTCAAATGCTTCCTTGATCACTTCTGGGTCGTAGAAGCCTTGGTAGAGCAGGGGAGGGTCGAGCTTGGAGAGTAAGGGATCGGAAAGGATCAGCGACAAAAAGTTCGTCACATCGCCACTGCTCCCTGCGGTAGGGTTATCACCGCTGTCACTGATGACCACCGGGTATACTCCCTCTCCAATCGATTGCTTGGTCGCCTCAAGGGCATCGGCGGGCATCCGCGTCTCATTGTAGAAGCAAAACTCCTTGCGTCGGTTCCAGAAAATTCCTGCAAGTTCTTGGGCAAGGCTGTCTGCCTGAGCCTGATTGTCCTGAGTCACCACCACCGCGTGTACGGCATTCTCCGTACCGTCCGCCCAGGGGAAGCCCAAAAGGTAGGAGCATGCAAGCACACCTTCTGTTTGTTCCCTTACCCTGAGTTCCCTGATCAGGCTCTTCATCGGTTCTACCGAGGTTTCGCTCTGCTCCCCTGCAATGAGCATGGGAATTCGAACCGAAGCCATGGTTGGGTTCTTACCGCTTTCCAAGGTGCGGATAGCCATGAGTGCGGCATGAATGCCGGTCTCATAGGTATCGGTATGGGGTGCACACTTGTAGCCTACAAACCCATCGGCAGCTTTTCGCATCCGTCTGGTAAGGGTCGCATGCATATCCAGACTGGTGAACAGGGGGGTTGCAGGATGCAGTTCCCTCACTGCTTCCAGCAAGTCTTGTTCTGCTTCGCCGATTCCATCGACGCGCATGCTGCCGTGCAGCGACAGGCATATTGCATCGATGGAGCCCGCTTGTGCAAGCTTTTGCAGCAGTTCTGTTTTCAACTCTTGGTAGTAGGCATGGTCCCACACCCCATTGGGCACCGCACGAGCCACCAAAGAAGGGATGACCTCATAGCCGGCGGCAATCAGAGTGTTGATGATGCCGCTGATTGAACTTTCGCGCTTGACGAAGAGGTCCTGCCCGCGTGTGACCCAGATCTCGTTTCTTCCTGTGATGATGGGGTTGAACGTATCACTTTCGTGGTGGAGCCCCCCTACAAAAACCCGCTTCTTCATCGTTTTGCCCCCACGATCGTGCTTACCCGGTTGGCATCCGTATGACTGATGCTGAACTCGGCCTGCCGGAGCATGCCGCCCATGTAGATGTGATCGGGCCGGTAGGCCATCTTCGATTCATAGGTACCCGGTACAAACACATGGTATTCCTTGGCTTTCACCTGCTCCTGCAGGAAGGCAAAATTTCGCTCGGTGATACCGCAGCCGGGCATGACGATGATCCTGTCTCCCGCCTGTTTGACCAATTGCTTCAGCGTTTCAAGCCCTTCGATCACAGTTGCTTCCAGACCGCTGGTGAGGAGCCGATCGACACCCAGTCCAATGAGGGTCTCAAGAGAGCGGGAGGCATCGGGGGTCATGTCGAAAGCCCGGTGGAAGGTGACCGAACAGGGCCTCGCAAGGGCGATGATCTCCTTGCTCCGCTGTACATCAATCTCCCCGTCAGCTTGAAGGATACCGAAGACGATGCCGTCGGCACCCGCCTCCTTGAAGAGTCTTACGTCCTCCTTCATCGCTTCGAACTCAAGGTCGCTGTAGCAGAAATCGCCTCCTCGCGGTCTTATCATGACGTTCATGGCAATACTGCTCTGCTTCCTGGCTGTCTTGAAGGCTCCCAGTGATGGGGTGGTTCCTCCTTCGAAGAGGTCGGCGCAGAACTCAACGCGGTCGGCTCCTCCGGCTTCGGCTGCCAATACGCTCTCAATCGATTCCAGACAAATCTCAATCTTCATTTCATTCCTTCCTTTTCCACTACCAGACGTAGGGTGGTATCAACAAGCTCCGCTCTGGCAAGCTCATCGCCGACTGTATGCACACTGATCTCATGGGCTCCTTGCCTGAGCTTCAGGTCCGTGATGAAGGTGTCTGAGGTACGGCCTTTCTGCAGGGAACTGCAATACTGCCTTCCTCCAATCTCCAGACAGAGCTTTTGCTCATTCGCAAGGCCCTGCTCGCTTCTCCATCCAATGCAGAGGGTGGACTCTTCTTCAAGTTCCAGCTCCCAGCAGAGAGTGGTGGGGATGGGGCGGTAGGAGTAGTACTCGCTACCCGTATACCGGTGGAAGACCAAGGGCTCGGGACACATCCGGCCAAGCGTTATCTTCGGTAGGTCTCGCTTTGCTTCTTCCCGTTTCAGCGGTTCTTTTGCCAATTCCTCTCCGATACCTTCCAGCACTTCCTGTTCGAACGGATGGATGGCACCCGTCCCCATCAAGCCGATGTTGAGCAGGTAGTTGCCTCCCTGTCTGACTACCATACGGGCAGTGGTGGACAACTCCTTGATTTTTTCCTGCTTGTCACCGCGTACTTGCCAGCTGCGATACCCCCAGGTCTCCTTGTAGATGGAAGCCGGAGTCTGCCAAGGGCAGTTCAAAGGAACTGAAGGCAGTTGATTGTCTCCCATGCTGAGGAAGTCCTGCTTGTCGTTCC
>JAQVGE010000231.1 GCA_028696935.1 Minisyncoccota bacterium
CCCACATCTGCTCCGTATAGTCCAAAGCGGGCGAACGCGGACAGATGCCGGCGTTGTTTACCAGTATGCTGATCCCGGGAAGTGCCTTGAGCGCTTCTTCGTATGCGCGCTTTATGCCGTCCCTTTCCTTTAAATCAGCCTGCACGGGTACGACGCGCCTGCCGAGCGTTTTCCCAAGCTCCATTAGCTCCGTCGGTTCATGGCTGCTGTATACGCACACGACGTCCGCGCCCGCTTCCAGCAACCCGGAGGCGATGCCAAACCCGATTCCTGTGCCGCCGCCCGTTACGACGGCCGATTTTCCTTTCAGTGAAAACAGTTCCATTCCTGTTGGCCTCCCGTTTATTCCGATAATCCTTGTGCGTCCGCCTGTTTCTTCTTTTTCTCTCGTTTCGTCTGAATCATGTTGACGACCGGCGGCACAATCAGCGCGATCAGCGTGATCGCAAAAAGCGTCATCGTAATCGGGCTCGTATAGAACGGTTCAAAGCTGCCGTGCGATATCATGAGAGCACGCCGGAAATTCTTTTCGGCGAGCGGCCCGAGGATGATCGCCAGCACGATCGGCGAAAGCGGAACTTCCAGCTTCGTAAGAAAATAGCCGAGAACGCCAAAGACGAACATGCTGATCAGGTCGAAATAACTCTTGTTGATGGCAAACGCGCCAACGACGCAGAGAATCAATATGGCCGGCGTAATGAAGTAGTCGTGCACCGACAGCGCGCGAATATACACGCGCATCAGCAGCAGACCGAGGATCAGCAGCAGCACGTTCGCACTCATGAACCCGACATAGATGGAGTAGATCAAATCCGAGTGGTTCGTAAACAGCATCGGTCCGCATGCAAGTCCCTGCAGAGTCAGAGCACCCAGGAGCACGGCCGTCGTCGAATCGCCCGGCACGCCAAGCGTAAGCAGCGGTATCAGCGTTCCGCCGGTCGTTCCATTGTTGGCCGATTCCGAAGCCGCGATCCCCTGCACGCAGCCCGTACCGAATTCCTCCGGCTTGCGGGAAATTTTCTGCGCGACGTTGTAACTCACAAACGCCGCAATATCGCCGCCGGTACCGGGGATTGCGCCGATGACCGTGCCGATAACGCTGCCGCGAATCGCGGTTGGAAGCAGTTTTTTAAAATCGCTTCTGGAAGGCAGCAGTTTAATCTTTTTCTGCTCGACTTTTGCGGCAGTCGCGCTTCGCTCCAATCGCAGAAAGCCTTCGGACACGGCGAACAGGCCGATCATCGCCGGAATCAGGGAAACCCCGCTGAGAAGGTCGGTGCTTCCAAACGTAAACCGCGCAACGCTGGTCACGTCGTCGATACCGATCGTCGCAATCAAAAGCCCGAGAAACGCCGCCGAAAGCCCTTTCATAATATGCTTTCCGGACATGCTGACGATGATTGAAAGCCCGAACACGGCAAGCGCAAAGTATTCGTCGCCGCCGAATTTCAGCGCGAAACTTGCCAGCAGCGGTGAAATCAATATCAGGAAGATACCGCTGATAAGGCCCCCGATGCTGGATGAAACCGTCGAGATTCCAAGCGCCCTGCCTGCTTCGCCGCGAAGCGCCATCGGATGCCCGTCGAGTATCGTAGCCGCGGAAGCCGGCGTACCGGGTGTTTTTAATAGAATTGCGGAAATGGACCCGCCGTAAATTGCGCCGCAATAGATGCCAAGCAGCATCACGATCGCCACTTTCTCATCCATGCTGTAGGTGATCGGCAAAAGCAGCGCAACGCCCATTGTGGACGTCAGTCCGGGGAGCGCGCCGATAATGATGCCGCCGAACACGCCGCACGCAAGCACAAGAAACGTCGCAGGCTCAAACACATAGCTTATACCCGTTAAAAAGTTACTCATACCGTCTCGTCTCCTTAATACCTTGGAAGAATGCCCGATAGAACTCCGAGCGGCAGGTTCGTGTAAAAAACGTAGTAGAAGAGTGCAAAAATCAGGGAAGGCATAACAATCGAATAAATCAGCATCGTCCACCATTTCCGGCAGCCAAGCCGATACATGCAAATAAACACCAATAGTGCGCTGTCCACGATAAAGCCGAGCGGTTTGAACAGCAGAAAATAGGCGATGAAGATACCGGCGGACAGCAGGAATTTGACGACATCCCCTTTTCGGGCGCTCGTCGCTTCATCCGCCTTATGAACGAGGCTCTGAATCAGCGTCGTAATTGCCGTTACAATCAGTCCAACCGCCATAATGCGGGGGAACAGCGCCGCCGTCGTCACATACTGCGCGCTTGTCGTGGTGTAGCGTCCTGCATAAACAAACGCAAACATGCCAATTGCAATCAATACGGCCGAATAAATAATGTTTTGTCTTTTCATGAATACCCCTCTAATTTTTGTGGTTGCCCCGATTGCAGCCTCCCGGGGCAACCACATCGTGGAGTCGATTCAGTTCAACGTTGATGCTTTCTTAGTACTGCTGGTTGTAGATGTCGCAGGCCTTCCCGATCAGGTCGAGCTGTTCGGTCCAGCGCGCTTCAAAGCCGGCTTTGTCCAGAAGGTCGATGGTGAATCCGCCGTTGGTCATGAATTCTACAAATTCGTCGGTCTGAGCAGCCTGCATAAAGAGCGTCTCCAGTTTGGTGACGATCTCATCCGGCGTACCGGTCGGCGCGGCAAGCGCTCTCCAGGAACCGTAGTTG
>JAQVGE010000232.1 GCA_028696935.1 Minisyncoccota bacterium
CATTTTGGGTGTTTGGTGAAGGGTATCTATCCTTTATAATAAAGCAAAGTAAAGGAGTCTGAATGAGTATCATTAACCGACTGATTGGCGAACCAGAAATACGAGCGCTTAACTCTCACCAAAAAGCTGAAGTGAACAAATTGATTGACCAGTTGGTCAAAATTGGAAAAATGGATGACTTTTTATCCGTTGTTCCGGGGGGTTCTTTTGACCTGCAGTGTCACCACAGGGACGCGAAGATGATCGGCCGCCGGATTCATGAGATTGGCGGAGAATCTCTTATGTGGGCTGTCCGTCAAACAATCAAATATAAGCTCAAAGATGTCATGGCGGAACACCTGGATCACTGCTGGAAGGGCATCGGCAGCTGGGAAGCTTAAGCAATCTCAGGTTTCAAGTATTTTCTGACCCCTGTGGTCTTTTCTGATGAAAAAATACCAAAAACTTGCTTTGTCAGTGACGAAATGTTTCTTTGAAAGCTGAACTACTCCATGTTCAGACCATATCGTTGTTTGATAGAGTGAGCCCAAACGGACTGAATGTTATAATACGAAAAATCCACTGAATGAAAGAGGTTCTGATGAGTCATGACGTTACCAAAAAAGAAAGTATCACCTGCGACGCTGTCCCAGCCGCGATTGGACCATACTCTGTTGCGGTTTCCACATAATCGCTGATATTTATTTCTGGTCAACTCGGATTAGATAAAAATACCGGCAACCTGGTTGAAGGTGGCATCCAGGCTCAGACAAGACAGGCTCTGACGCACATGAAGGCCATCCTGGAAAGTATCGGTGCCGGCATGGAAGATGTGGTCAAAACAACCGTGTTTTTGCTTGACATGGGTCAATTTGCTGAGATGAATGCGGTTTATGCTGAATTTTTTAGTTCAGATTACCCAGCCCGTTCCGCGATCCAGGTAGCAGCTCTGCCAAAGGGCGGCATTGTGGAAATTGAAGCGATTGCGATAAAACCAAACCCAGCCAAAAAAGACAAGGACTTCAGCTGATTTAATTGGCAGAAAACCAAACTAACGTGTCTCCTTCTGTATCTGTGATCATTCCATGCAGGAATGAAGAAAAAACCATCCACCTGGTCCTGGAAGCGCTGCGCCAGCAAACTTTTCCAATCGAGGAGCTGGAAGTTGTCATCGCGGATGGTTTTTCAACTGATGGAACCAGACACGCAATCCAAAGCTATTCTGAATCAAACCATGCGTTAAAGATTAGACTGGTAGATAACCCTAAAAAAATCATCCCGGCCGGCTTGAACACGGCCATAAAGGCTGCAAGTGGTCAACTAATTGTGCGAATGGATGCGCACTCCCTGCCAGAACCAGATTACGTTGAGCGTTGTGTAAACGCTCTTCAGGCAGACTTGGCTGAAAATGTAGGTGGGGTTTGGAACATCAGCTCCCGCAATGACAGCTGGATCGCCCGTTCCATTGCCGCGGCTGCGGCTAATCCCCTGGCTGTGGGGGATGCGCATTATCGTTTCACCAACAAAGCAGCTTACGTAGACACTGTGCCGTATGATGCTTACAGGCGCGAGCTCTTTGACAAAATTGGACTGTTCGACGAAAGCTTGCTTGCCAATGAAGACTACGAGTTCAACACGCGCATTCGCCAATCTGGCGGGCGAATTTGGCTGGACCCGGCTATCCGCTGTACCTATTTTGCCCGACCCAATCTCAAGGCTCTGGCAAAGCAATATTGGGGCTACGGCTATTGGAAAGCTCAAATGCTCAAACGCTATCCAGACACCATCCGCTGGCGCCAGGCCTTACCGCCTTTATTTGTTTTGGGCGTGTTGTTGCTTGCTATCCTTGGTCTGTTTTGGAGACCTGCCTGGATCCTGGTTGGCAGCGTTATTGCACTATACTTGGTGATTCAGTTGATTTCGGCGATTTCGATCGCTAAGAAACAACAGGATCTAAAACTTAGTTTTGGTATCCTATTGGCGACCTTAACCATGCATTTTGCCTGGGGAAGCGCGTTAATTGTTGGTTTAATATCAAAACCCGACAGGAAGTGAACATGGCAGAGAAATCAAACAATAGGTCAACAGGGCATTTTCGTCTCGAGCGAGGCGAACAACGTGCGTTGTTGGTTTTTGGCGACCTTCTGGTTGCGATTCTTGCTCTTGTAGTTGCATTGCTTTTTTGGGCGCAGGGAGACACCTGGTTTGGTCTCACTCTTGAATTTTTCCGCACCCGTATTCCAGGCTGGTTTTACTTTTTACCTCTGTTGTGGATGGTTTTGCTGGTGGATTCTTATGATGTCCGTAAGTCGAGCAATCTGATCGTCACCTTGAAAACACTGGCGATTTCATTTCTTGTTGCAATCGGGATTTACCTGGCTATCTACTTTGCTTCTCCACCCAACTCTCTTCCGCGTTTGGGCGTGGCAGTATTCTTCGTCTTGGCTGCTGTCTTTACCCTTATCTGGCGTCTCGTTTACGTGAAATTATTTGCTACAGTCAGTAAGCAGAAAAGGGTCTTGATCATTGGCGCAGGCAGAGCAGGAACAGCCCTGACACAAATTGTTAACGAGCAGGATCCTCCCCCCTTTACTCTGATTGGTTTGATTGATGATAATCCGGATAAGCTGGGAACTTCTGTTGAGGGTTTCCCAATTCTTGGCAATCATACAAATTTACATGAA
>JAQVGE010000233.1 GCA_028696935.1 Minisyncoccota bacterium
TCTTCTATCATTAAATCGCTTATTCTTTTATTATGTTCATGCGCTAAACCTTGCATGATATTTAATTCGCGATTTTGAAGAGCTCTTCCTTCTACAGCTAAAAATCTAGAATATCCTTTTTCTACTTCATCTTTAGTTGTATCATAATACGGGCTTATATTAAAATTATGAACAATGTCAGGCACTAAAATTCAACCCCTTAAAATTCTATAACCCAGCTAAAAACTTCTCTATAGTCAGTAGGTCTTCTCATTGGTGTTACATTTTGATAAATTTCTAAAATTCCATCATATTCAGGACCAGTTCTTACAATTTCAGTTGGTAGAAATACTGATCTAGTTGCGTAATCAGGAACAAGGTCTGTTCTGATTTTTAAATTGCTATATAATCCCATTTGTCTGTAATAAACATCACCGACATTAAGTTCATCGGTTTCTAATTCAGCTTCAACATAAAGCCATCTAGAATTTAATTGCTTTGCGTAATAAATAGATTCTTCAACAGTATCTCCAGTGATTGCTCTCCAAAGAACGCCGCCTACTGAATATATTCCAGCGTCATCAGAAATAACAAATTTCATAGTACTAAATCTTTTAAATCCAATTGGATTAGTAAGCTGAGACACAGTTAAAGAAGGAAGCGGAGGAACTTCTGTTCCTGATACTACTGGCCAACCTTCATCTGGTCCTGTAGATATGCAAAGCATTAATCCAGAATTTAAATTATTTACAATATTTCTAGAATAAAATTCTATTGCTTTATTAACTCTTGCTACATAAGGTGAAACTGAAAATGACACTTCATCGTAAATTGACATATAATATTATGCCTCCTAAAATCTTTATTCTTCTAATCTTCTTGAGAAATGATGACTTGAATATCTAGTAAGCGTATATCCTTCTAAATAACTTTCTTGTCTATCTTGTTTTATATCTTCAGCTAAAACATGTGTTACAGAATTAATTGTAAAATATTTCAAATTGTTTAATGTTTTTTGCATACCACTACTAAAATCGTATAATGTAAATTCTTGTCTAGAAAGAGTTGATACTTTATTAAAATCAATTTTTCTAAATGCGTCTATAAGAATTTGACTATAATGTATACTATTAGCTAATAAATGAGCGTTTAAAACTGGATCATTATATTCAACGCTCTGATAATTTGATTCTTGTTCTATTCTATTTGCAAAATAATCAACAAGATCTGAATAATTATATTCATCATTTCTAGTAAAAATTGTTCCAGCAAAAGCATCCATCGTGTGTTTTAACCAAACATACCAATGAGCTCTTCTTTTAGAGGGAACTACACTATAACGTAAAAATGTATTATACCCTTGATTTTCATTTGGAAAAGCTATACTATTAAAATCTAAATGTTCTAATGATAATAAATTATTTGGAATTGTTGTTCTATTTCCATACATAGTAATAGGAATCATTTTTTCTTTACTATATTGTATAGAATTATCTAATTGATATTGATATTCGTCATCTAAATTTTCTCTAGTAAATAAGACTGAACTAGTTTTTAATCTAGGTTCTTCTTTAGGTTTAAAATTCATATCAGTGACAGATTGTAATCTTCTTTCTATTATGAATCTCCAACATGCAGGTCTAATGCTTTCAATTACTTCATAAATTTCTGGTATAACATTATTCATAGAAATTACTATTATTCCATAAGAATAATAATTTTTGCTTGGTAAATAGCTTCTTGAATTTAATTTTGATTTATTTAAATAGAAAATGTCTCTATACGGTTCATACATATTTACATTTGGATCTATAGGATACAATGAATAATGAAATGAAAATTTAGAACCTTTTCTTTTATATAAATTTAACACATTAGCTAAAATATGTCTTTGCATATTTGAATCTATATAATCATTCCATTTATAACCTAATAAAAATGAAAAATAAGGCATGTATTTCTCACTTATATTAAAAACATCATTAAACGACATAACCTCTTTTATTGAAGAAGAAATTATACTAAATACAGATTCATCAATAGCTTCAGTAAAACCTTCTAATGTTTGATATTCACCATGAATACTATATTCTTTTAAACTATCTATATTTTTAGTATATTCTGGAAGTATACTATATAAAAATGACATTAGTCAAATCTCCATTAAACAATATTAATTGTAATACTACCTATATCAGATATTTCATTTGGCATTAAATTATATGTTTCAGTATCATAATTAAATGTGCTATCTTCATATAATGTTTTTGTAACTGATGGAGTTACATGAACATATTTTCCATCAATTTTTGTAACAGTAAAATTTTGATCTGATTGCTTAATAATTTTTTTAGTCGCATCTACATAAAATCTAGTTCCAGGTTTTATTTTTAACTTTCCAGCATCAGTCCATTTAATTACTTTTAAATTATTTTCTAATTCATAATCTTCATTTTCTATAAATGACACAGAATCTGATAAATAGATTTTTGTAATTGAGTTTAAACCAGTTGTATCGTAATATAAATCTAAATAATCATAAGTTGAATTAGATTTAATCATTTGAAATACCGAATTTTCAAATTGTTCAAAATCATAATATCTTAAAATTGTATTTTTTCCAAACCTTGGATAATTTTTAAATTTTAATCTATTAGTTCCAACTAGAGCAACAGATCGGA
>JAQVGE010000234.1 GCA_028696935.1 Minisyncoccota bacterium
AAACGAGATAGAAATATATTTGGCTGGTTTGGAACTCGGTGAAGATTCAGTTCAAAATATTGCTAAAAAAGCTGGTATTAAGAGATCAACAGCATATTTAATTATTGATGAATTGATAAAAAAGAGTTTGTTTTATCAAACATTTAAAGGCAAAAAGAGATATTTTGGAGCTCAAGACCCAAAAAATATAGAAAATGATTTTAAAAGAAAAACTTTTGAACTTTCTAAGATAATACCAGAGTTGTCATCTCTTTATAATACATCAGGTATTAAGCCAAGGGTTAAGTTTTATGAAGGATTAGCTGGTTTGATAACAGTTTATAATGATACTGTTGAATCTAATCAAGAAAATGGAGAAATATTAGAATTCGCTTCAATTAAAAAGATTTTTGATATTTTTCCAAGAGAATATGCAACAGAATATTATACTAAGAGAATAAGAAAGAATATAAGAGCAAAAATAATTGCTGTTGATAGTGAAGAGAGTAGAGAATGGCAGAAAAATTCTGAGGAAGAAATGAGAGAAATAGTTCTTTTGAATGAAAATCAGTTTGATTTCTTTGGAGATATACAAATATATGGAGATAAAATTGCTTTAATTTCTTATAAAGAAAATTTTATGACTGTCGTGGTGGAGAGTAAGGAAATTTCAAAAATGTTTAAATCTATTTTTAATTTAAATTGGAATCTTTTGAAGAAATAGTTTTTGCTTTTATTTATAAGATTTTTAGCGTATTATAGCGACTAGGCACCCGTGGTGAAATGGATATCACAACAGTCTTCGGAACTGTTGTTGTGGGTTCGACTCCTGCCGGGTGCACATGATAGAAAAAATGATGAGTTTGAGTCGGGAAATCCGCCCTGGGCGGATAATCCTGACCACACTTGTACACTTTTTAATATTATTTTGTTAAAATAACACTAATGAATCATGTAAAGAATTTTTAGAATAGGTTCCATTATGATTTATAAATAAACTTAATTAATAAACATTTATTAAATATTAGACAAAATAAAAATTCATACATGACAAGAAAAACTCAAGAAGAATTTGGTCCAATTTCTAAGGAAGTCTGGGAAGTTTCACAAAAACTAAAAGAAGCTGGTTTTGAAGCTTATCTTATTGGTGGCTGTGTTCGTGATATTTTGCTAAAAATTAAACCAAAAGATTGGGATATAACAACAAATGCTACTCCAGAAGAAATAATTAAAACTTTTCCAGATACTTTTTATGAAAATGTTTATGGAACTGTCGGTGTTGTAAATGAAACAGTTTCAGATGAAACTTTAAAAGTTATTGAGGTAACTCCTTATAGACTTGAGTCACAATATTCTGATTGTAGAAGACCAGATTGTGTAACTTTCAGTAAAAAATTAGAAGATGATTTAAAAAGAAGAGATTTTACTATAAATGCTATTGCTTTAAGTTTAGAAAAAGAGGGAAGTAAGGAAGATTTTTATAAAGGACAAATCGTAGATTTGTTTAAAGGACAAGAAGATTTGGAAAATAAAATTTTAAGGACAGTTGGAGAACCAGATGAAAGATTTCAAGAAGATGGGCTTAGAATTTTGCGTGCAGTGAGAATAGGTAATTATGTTGGTTTTGAAATTGATTCAAAAACAGAAAAAGCTTTGGCAGAAAATTCTCATTTACTTTCAAATATTGCAAAAGAAAGAATTCGTGAAGAATTTGTAAAAATAATTATGTCACCAGAACCAATGCAAGGATTAAAATCTTGCCAAAAATTTGGTTTACTAAAATATATAATTCCTGAATTAGAAAAAACAATTAGTATTGAACAAGGTGGTGCGCACAAATATGATGTCTGGGAACATTCACTTAGAGCTTTGCAATATTCTGCCGATAAAAATTTTAGTTTAGAAGTTAGACTCGCTGCACTTTTGCATGATATCGGTAAACCAAAATCAAAAAGGGACCTGCCTGCGCAGGCAGGAGGTGAAAGGACCAAACCAACTTTTTATGGGCACGAAGTTATTGGTGCAAGAATGACAGAAAAAATTTTGCAAGATTTAAAATTTCCAGCAAAAATTATAGAAAAAGTTACAAAATTTGTGAGAAACCATATGTTTTTTGCTGATACAGAACTTATAAGTTTGTCTGCTGTAAGAAGAATTGTTGCAAGAGTAGGGAAAGATAATGTTTGGGATCTTATGGATTTGCGAGCTTGTGACAGAATAGGAATGGGAAGACCAAAAGAAGATCCTTATAGACTTAGAAAATATCATGCGATGATAGATGAAGCTACACGTGATCCGATTTCTGTCGGGATGCTTAACATTGATGGTAAAAAAATTATGGAAGTCACCAGAGAAATTCCTGGACCAAAAATTGGTTTTGTTTTGCATGCACTTCTAGAAGAAGTTCTTGATGATCCAAAATTAAACACTGAAGAATATTTAAATAAACGTGCGATTGAACTTATAAAACTTCCAGAAAAAGAATTAAAGGAAATGGGTGATGAGGGGAAAAAGAAAAAAGAGGAAGAAAATGAAGAAGAATTGAAAAAAATAAGAAAGAGTCATAAAGTTTAAAAAATATGTTTGAGAGATTTTATAAAAAAGAAAGTGAAAAAGAAATTGAGAAAAATATCAATGAGAATATGACTTTGTCTCAAAATAAAGAAAAACTTAAAAAAC
>JAQVGE010000235.1 GCA_028696935.1 Minisyncoccota bacterium
CTCGTAAGTGATTCTATAAGCCGGGATTTTCTATCCGATAAAAACATTGACTATATTTCATATTTGGATTACTATAAATCGGATTCTCCCAGAGCAAATCCTTTACGCTTAACTATAATTGACGATAAGGGAAATGTAACTGCTGATTCATCTGCAAATAGAGATACTATGGAAAATCATTTAAACAGGAAAGAAATCAATGATGCTTTTTTATATGGTATAGGTAAAGACAAAAGATATAGCTCAACAACCGGTACAAACTACATGTATATCGCAGTCTATAATCCGGATGTTAACGTGGTTATAAGGGTATCTGTTATTATGAGTGAAATATCAAAGATACAAAGAACCATAATAAATTATGTTTTTATGGGTATTGTCCTGTTCTTTCTTGTCACATTTATCGTATCATATAAATTTTCCGATATGATAACCCGCCCTGTATCGGAGATTGCCTTAAAATCTCGTCTTTTATCCTATGGTGATTATTCCGTGAGAGTAGAAATTGAAAAGGGCCAAGGCAGATTTACCGAGGAACTTACAGAACTTGCCGATACATTTAATAACATGGCAGAGACACTTGACAAAGTCATTTCGGATCTTAAATCCTCCAACAATATCATGGATACTGTTCTAAACAGTATGAACGAAGGCCTTATTGCCCTTGATAAGAAACTCGACATCATCCTGATAAATCGGAGTGCGTTAAGGATATTTAAAATTTCTGAAAAAACTGAATATCATGGTGAAAATATTATAAAATACATTCGAAACAGTGAGTTTATCGACTTTATTGAAAAAAGCTTTAGGGATATCCTACCTGCTTCTATAGAGATCGAAACAGATTTTTCAACAAAAGAAATACTAAAATTATCCTCTGTTGCTCTTAAATCCGGAAGCTTCACCGAGGGAATAATCATAACTGTTCAGGATATAACGGAAAAACGTAAACTTGAGCAGGTCAGAACAGAATTCGTATCTAATGTGACTCATGAGCTGAAAACTCCACTGACTTCGATAAGAGGTTTTATAGAAACTCTTAGAACAGGTTTAGTAGAAGATCAACATACCAGAGATTCATTTCTCGAAATCATAGATATCGAATCTGAAAGATTGTATCTTCTCATCAACGATATTTTGCAATTATCCGAAATAGAGTCAAAAAAGTCAGAATCCTTAAAAGATGTTTGTAATGTCAGGGATATAACAGATGAAGTTTTCAGGATGTTGAGTATCGAAAGTTCAAGTTATCAAGTTACTACCGAAAACAGGATATCATCCAATGTAACCGTTAATGCAAATCGTGAAAGGATAAAACAACTTTTGATCAATCTTGTTTCCAATGCGATAAAATATAATGTCCCTAAAGGTAAAGTCATAGTAGATGCATATACTGAAGAAGGGGTCTTTGAACTTAAAGTTCAAGATACCGGTATAGGAATTGAAGAAACACATATAGATAGAATTTTCGAGAGGTTCTACAGGGTTGATAAGGGAAGATCAAGAAAAACCGGAGGTACCGGACTTGGTCTTGCCATAGTAAAACATATAGTTAATCTTTACAATGGCAACGTCAAGGTATCCAGTATCCCCGGCAAAGGTTCAACTTTTACTGTTCAGCTTCCTGATTCCGACTGATCCGTAAAGACCAGACCGTCTTCTCCCAGGTCAACCAAAATTCTGCTTCCACAATGGAATCTACCTAAAAGATAGTACTCTGTTATTTCGTCGCGTACATATTTTTCCAATGTCCTTCTTAAAGGTCTTGCCCCATATTTCACATCATAGCCTTTATCAATCAGATATTCCTTTGCTTTTGATGTTACTGAGATAGTCATTTCCTTCTCTTTAACATCACTTTCTATGTCTTTTAACATCAAATCAAATATTTCACTTAATTCTTCTTTGGAAAGCTCTGTAAATACAATTATTTCATCGATCCTATTAAGGAATTCGGGTCTGAATAACTCTTTTAACACATCATTTACCTTAGCTTCCATGACCGCGTATTCATCATTGTAAAAACCTATACCTTTTGCTTTAATCGAATTCCCCGCATTTGATGTCATTACGATGACCGTATTCTCAAAGTTGACCACTCTACCCTGACTATCCGTGAGTCTACCATCTTCAAAAATCTGAAGTAGTATGTTATAAACATCGGGATGGGCCTTTTCTATCTCATCGAACAAAATAACCGAATAAGGTTTTCTCCTGACCTTCTCAGTAAGCTGTCCGGCATCGTCATATCCCACGTATCCCGGAGGCGAGCCGACAAGCTTTGAAACAGAATGTTTTTCCATATACTCGGACATATCAACTCTAATCAGATTATCAATGCTTCCAAACAATTCATCAGCCAAAGCTTTCACCAGTTCTGTTTTACCTACTCCGGTAGGACCTACGAACACAAAAGAAGATGGTTTTTTCTTTGTCCCAAAACCAGCTCTGTTTCTTCTTATCGCTTTAGATAGGCTTGTTACCGCTTTATATTGACCTACTATTCTCTCATGAAGCCTATTTTCCAGATTAAGGAGCTTTTCGGTTTCGATCATTGTAAGTCTCTGAACAGGTATTCCGGTCCATGCTTCAACAACATAAGCAATATCGTCTAAAGTAATCTCCATACTCTTATTTTTTGATTCCAGTTCT
>JAQVGE010000236.1 GCA_028696935.1 Minisyncoccota bacterium
TGTCACGGTATGAAAATTTCCGGCAAACCAATTGTAAGAATAATACAATCCTGTAATAAAGATAAGAAAAGCTAAAAAAACAATCAAAATTTTAACAATACTTTTTAACATTTTATATCCTTGCAAGTATTTTTCTAAGATGATAGAGCCTCTATATATTTAAGCAAGATAGCAGATATCTTTTTATTGGCTTTTGCATTGGGATGCCCGTCATTCAATATTATATAGTCTTTGTCATTCAATGAGTCCGGCAGTAAAATCAAATCTAATTTTGTTTTTTTAAGTCTGCCTATAAAATCTTTGTTAACTTCCGGCCATATTATAATTATTAATTTTGATTTATATTTTTTCTGGATTATATCGTTCAATTTAATAAAACTGTCAATCATATACTGTTGATAATAAAATTCATTATGTTCTTCTATTATGTTTAAAAAAAGTCTATTGAAAATAAAACTTTTTGCAAATAAAATTTTAAATATTCCAAATGGCTGCGGAACTCTTTTAAAAAATCCATTTTCCATTACATAATTATCATTTGCAGATTCATATGAAGCTATTTTAAAATTACGATTAAAATGGGAATTTAACATTGAATAAATAAAATATTTTATTTTTGTATCTTTTATTACAAAAGAATCCAAAACATCACTTTGCAATATATTAATTGCCGTATTTATACCTCTGCCTCCCTGCCCGCAATTAACAACATTTTTATTAAAATTATAAAATTGTGAAAAATAATAAGGCAAAGTTTCATTGTCATTAACACCATGCCCAAATGTATTAGAACAACCTAAAAAAACATACGCTTCATCGGAATCAATGTTGGCTTTTGTATATCTGAAACCATTTGAGTAAACATTCAAAATAACATCAAATACAATGTCTGCACCGGTTTTATTAATCGGCGTATTCACGTCAAAAAACATTTTATCACTAACATTTAAAATATTTACTTGTCTTATTTTATCTACATTTAAATCTTCTAATTTTGAATATTCTACAGCCGGCAGGGCAGATATTGACCCCATATTAAGAGATAATATAAGTTCAATGATAAACACACTTATGCTCATACCAACTACAATTAAACAGAATGATTTTAATATTTTTTTCTTGATAACAATTGAAAGATATAGGGATATTAAACTTATTAATAAAACAATATATCCAAATTCATATCTTAAAAAATGATTTATTAATATTTTTATCATAAATTAAAATTTTGCAAAAAAATTTTATTAAATATTATCCATATATTCATAATTAAATTAAAACACAGAAATTTCAAAAAAAATATTTTTTATAATTCTGTCCGCTTATTCCGAATACTTTTGAAAAAATATCCTGATTTAATATATCTTCTTTTTTGCCATAAGCGGCGGTTTGTCCGTCTTTAATTAAAATCCCGTGGGTAAACGCAGGAATTATATCCTCTTTATGATGCGTAACCATTATAATTTGCGGAGCCTGATTTTCAGCGCAGAGTTCGGTTATATGTTCATACATATCAATTCTTGTGCCTACGTCCAAAAGAGAAAAGGGTTCGTCAAGAATAAGCAGTTTCGGATTGTTTATCATCGCCCTTGCCAATATACATTTTAACTGCTGTCCTGAAGAAAGAGTTCCGAATTTCCGCCCGAAAAGATCGGAAGATTTAAAAAAATCAAGTTTTTCTTTTACGTTATTTACAATGCTGCCGGATTTGTCTTCAAAAAAACCGACTGACCCGTCAATTCCTGACGCCACAACGTCTTCAACAAGAACGTAAGGCTGCATCCTTTTCATAATCCATGAAGAAACATATCCGACTTTCGCTCTTAGCTCGCGCAGACTGATATGTCCGAATTCCTCTCCAAGTATTGATACAGAACCTTCCTGCGGCCATAAATATCCAACCAGTATTTCTATAAGAGTCGTCTTGCCGGAGCCGTTCTGTCCCATGAGGAACCAATTTTCGCCGGCATAAGTCGTCCAATTTATATTTTTTAAAACCGGGTTTCCGCCTCTTGATACGGAAACATTTTTGATAGAAATAATTTCATGCATTTTTTAATCCTTTAAAATATCAATCTTATTATAGGCGGAGCAAAAAGAGCAGTCGTAACTCCCGACAAGACAAGCGTAACGCTGCTGACTCCGGCCTGAAGCTTGTTGACCTCGTAACATCTTGCCGTTCCAAGAACATGGCTTACAAAACCGAGAGTCACTCCTATTGCCAGATTATTTTTTATTCCCGAAAGTTTTAATATCCAATGCCCGAAAATCGCGCCGAAAATACCGGAAAGAGCCGTCATCAAAACGATTATTTCAACTTTACCGCCTATTATATTTGTTATTTCAATCGCAACCGCCGTAGTAACGCATTTTGCCGCCATTGAAAGTATAATTTCCTCGTTTGCCTTAAAAATAAAGCCTGCGGCTATAACCGAAAGTATAGCAAAACAAGTAGCTATGCATACTGACCACAGTATCACTCTGTAGTTTTTTTCAAGAACTTTTATATTTTTTATAAGAGGAACTGATAACGTTACAACAGCGGGGCCGAGCAAAAATGTAAAAAATTTACCGCCCTCATTATAAGTTTCAAAATCAATGTTAAAAACCGATATTAAAAGATAAATCATTAAGGCGCATATAATATT
>JAQVGE010000020.1 GCA_028696935.1 Minisyncoccota bacterium
ATAAAGCCGTGAATCGAATTGCGATTGGGAAAGCCGTAAATAAAACCTTGCCCGGCATCTGTTTGTTGCCTGTAAAGCGCTTCGGCGGCAGCCCGGAAAATGCCCAGTCCGCCATACTGCGGATCAGTCATGGTATCGTGAGAAAGCGATGCTGTAAAATTGCTGCCGTCGGCATACATTTGAACAGGACTTGCGGTGTATTGGCCGACAAGTTTATCCCCATCCCAGGCCAGTTGAACAAACAGACCGTCAGGCGGATTTTCCAGAAACTCCCATCGCCAATGGCGGAGGCTTTCCGTTTTACCCATCGGTTTGCCGAAAACGCGTTCAAACAAAGCACAAATCGCGTGTTCGTTACCGGGTTGGTAAGCTCTTAACTCAAATGACCTTTTCGCATTTTCGATTATTTCTTCAGGCATCAGCAAGATGTAAATAACTAGCAGCTATTTATTTTCAGTCTGCAAAATATTGCTTTGTAAGAAAATGATATATAAAAATTGGTATGGATATTTCTCTCCTCCAAACATGCCTCGGGGAAGTAATTAGCCTGAACAACCATTCAAGACCCAGCTTGCCAACAATAGGCGGACATTGTCTCTTAACACCAGCAAGGTAATCAAATGCTGCTCCGACGCCCATCATAAATGAAACACTTAGGTCTTGGTAATTTCGAGATAAGAACAGTTCCTGTTTCGGCGCTGTCATGCCTACAAATAATATATCTGCATTAGAGTCGTTAATATGTTTTACAATACCATTGTGGTCCATATCATCAATATCAACAAAAGGTGGTGCATAACAACCAGCTATTTTTATCAGTGGATATTGTTTATTTATGTTCATGATTATTCTATTTAGATTTTCTTCAGTTGATCCCAAAAAATAAATAGAAAATTGGTGCTTGTTTGCTTCTGCAAGAAGTAGATTCGCAAATTCAGGACCAGCAACTCTTTCTCTGCATTCTTTACCTAAGCTACGAATTGCCCACACTATACCGATTCCATCGGGCAGCACAAAATCAGCCGTTTTAAAATGGTTAAGAAACGCCCTATTTTTTTGCGCCATCACAATCGAGTAAGTATTGACTGTAGTAAAGAGCGTCTTCCGACTACTTAGAATAGTGTCGGTCGCAATATCTAAAAATTCCTTTAGACTAATACCACAAATCGGTACGTCAAGAATATCTGCCTTATGGCTTGTATAAATATCCATCTCTTTAATGATTATTATGCAGATATGGCTTCAAGTTTTGGTAGCATAAAGTAGATTATTTCGTCACATCCAAGTATGTTTCCTTCCATATAACACCTTACTTATGCTGTTGGGTTCTTTCTTTTTGAAGCCGCAATTACCTGCTCATAAATTTCTATGATCCTTTTATAATAGCGGTCAGGTGTATATTCTCGTAATGCTTTTTTCCTGCCCTCTTGGCCCATTTTCTTACAGAGCTCTGGCTTGTCCCAAAGGTACTTAATTTTATCAGCAAGTTGCTCTGAATTGCCTGGTTCAAACAGCAGGCCGGATACACCATCGTCAACAATATCCTGCAACCCGCCAATTCGTGAGCAGACAATAGGAATGCCTCTAAGCATCGTTTCAACTAAGACAATTGGGAAGCCTTCAAACCAAGTACTGGGTAAAACGAACATTCGGCAACTTGCATAGAAAGCGTCCAACGATTCTTTTGATAAATGTCCTAAAAATTTGAAATTTTTCGGTGCCTGCGTGGGCAGGTTAGGTAACCGTTCGAAGTTTCCGGCCGCGCGAAATTGAATATCAGGAATTCTTCGTGACGCATCAATGAGCACTTGTATACCCTTCTCCTTGCTGATCCGTCCAGCGAAGCCCACATAATCACGATTTTCAGACGATTCCTCAACCGCATCTGTCACCATGTTCGGAATAACTACAATCTGCTCTACAGGATATCCCTCTCGTATCAGTATTTTTTTCTGAAATTCAGTCAATGTAGCAAACACGTCCACATGGTCGAGAAAGAATCGACCCTTGCGGGCGCCCCAGTTCCGTAGTCCGTATCCCAAACTCTTCGCTAAAGATCCTTCACAGTTCTTGAGTAGGCACCAATATTCTCTTCCTTTTGAGCATTTTTCACAGACTTCACCATGTGACATGAATAATCCGTTTGGGCAGATGAGTCGATAATTATGAACGGTCATTACTACTGGAAGGCCTGCTTGTTTACATGCAACCAAAGCAGAAGGAGAAATGAGAGGAAAAAGATTGTGTACATGTGCTATATCAGGCCCATTATTTTCTATGAAACGCTTTAAATCGCGTGCAGTAAAAGGATTGTAGATGCCTCCAAAAAATCCACGTATTTCCCCAAAGGCCTTGTTTATGATTTCCTCACTGGATCGACTATACACTACTACTTCATGTCCATGATCTTCCAGAAGGAGGCGTATATCCCTAACAACAGCTTCTTCTCCGCTGAAAGCGCCGTATGCGTTATGTATTAAGAGTATTTTCAATAAATCACACCCTTCTTATGTGACTCTCATTCTACGCCATATTGATTAATACTTATAATTTTCATTTGTTTACCCTATGCTGCGAATCATCTTGGCAAATTAAAGCTGTATGATAGGTAAAAATATTTGTTGCCAACAGAGGGGAAAAAATCAAGAAAAATTTCTTTATGTAATAATTGATAAGACCCTTCTTGCCTTTTTCATAAATATAAACTTCTTTTCGCGGATTTACTGTAATTTGTTTTAGAACTTTGAAATTGCAAGATTGAATCAACCGTCTAATCGTCTTTGGCGAATATGAATTAATATGTCCCACTTTGTCAAATGTAAAATCTTGTTTAAGTCGTGGATTGTCCTCACATGGTACTTCAACAATAACATATTTCGCAACACGCTTCGCCTCGTACAGTAGTTTCCTGGGATATTCAACGTGTTCGATGACATGGCTTAGGATAGCCAAATCAAATTTTAAATTTTCATATGGCACATTGTAGCCATCAAACAAAGCACACTCTACTAATCGGGGAATTTGCCGATTTATTATTGTTTCAACGCCTGTAGAAGAAATCTCAAGTGCATACATTTCTTTGCAAAAATTAAGATCTGATAATCTCTTCAAAATTGCGCCCTCGCCAGCACCGATTTCGATTAAGGAACGAATCGACAAGTGGTGAGAGAGAGTTACGATGTTATCGGCTTTGTCTAATGCCCCCAACCAACGCCATTGTGAAGCACCATTTTTGTAATATTCATCATAATTGTTCTGTATTTTTTCATTTACTAGAAGTTTCTCCATCTTTTTTCTCCACTGAAATTGGTTGCTGTCTATATATTAAATCAACATAATGGCCGTAATGAAAGATTTTGTAAGATGCACTTTACTTCTTAAAAGAAATGCCAATACCAGCCCCGGGATACCAATGCTCAAGTGGCTTTTCTTGAAAAAAGATAAAGTGCCTATCTGTCGCTAAAGAGAACGCAAGCAGTTTATCCGTGCAATGAGAATTGTCACCAAGCACAATCGCACGTTCTGATAGCTTATTTCTGATAGTCTCATATTCCGAAGCTTCATATTCTGCCGAATGATCACTGTCATTTATAAATATATCAATATTGCCGTCAAACTTTTTTAATGATTCTATTGAATCACCATATAAAATACAGCCATAATTAGCATAGTCGTTTGTGAGTAAATATCCGGCATTCGGATTTATATCTGTGCCATAGTAATAACCTTCATATCCTTCTTCTTTATTCTTCTTTAACGCTGCAGTTAATACACATGCGCCCAAACCTTTATCTATCCCGGTTTCGATTATAGTTTTTGGTTTTAAGGCTCTTGTAAATGCATACCAACCTATTCGCCTACCAAACCGCGCTTCTTTATCTGCCATAAAGGCTACATCACTTGTTTCAGTCGCATTTGCAATATGCCTACGTAATTCTTTGTCCTCTTCTATTTCTTTGATGTAAGCCATAGCTATGCTAAATGGAATATTTGTTATATAAGAAATCAACGAAGCTAAATATCGCTTATTTCTTTCTTCTAAATCATAGGTAAAATTAGTAATCTCTTTAGATTTAAATAACCATTTGATCACATTAAGCAATTGCTTACGAAGATGCCCTGCGACCATTCTAACTCTAAAAATGAAAATTAATGAATTTCCCAGGATGGGCATTTTAGCTATTGTTTTTTTCAATCTTATCATTTTCATCCCTATGTATTTTAAAAGGTTGAGGAGATATGCTAGACAATTATCGTATGCATATACCAAGATGATGATTTCGTGATGTGTTCTTCAATGATATATTATTAAATAGGCTTCCGTGCGATAACTTGCACGCCACCGCTCATCAACGCAGGATATAGATTATGAATTCTCCCAAATATACCATATCCCATGCAACACTGAATCTCAAAACCATATCGTTTTAAAAGTAATTGGAGAGAACGAAACGTGAAGTAATGCAAGTGCCCACTATCAAATAAGATGTCGCCGCCAAGCCCCTCGTTGTTTTGCGCAGTTGCGGGGAATCTTCCGAATAACAAAAGCAGCCGTTTCTTGACAAAGGCAATATTAGGAGTATTGATTATCAATGTGCCGCCCTTACGTAATACACGGTATATCTCTTGCGTGGCTGCATAAACATCAGGAATATGCTCTATGGTATCTGCCGATACAACACAATCAATACTATTAGTAGTAACTTCACTCATATTTTCAGCGCTGCCGAGAATAGGCATAAAAGATAACTCGGATAGATTGACTTTCGCCTGTTCTAGCCTGTGTGGTGAAAACTCAAGCCCAATCAACTTTTTGTAATGATGTCGAAGTTGATATAAGAGTCCCCCATTGCCACAGCCTACATCAAGCACTGTTTCTCCGGGGCTAATAGCAAAAATTATTGCCTCGACACGATCCCTTGGCCAACCTCGCAATTCAATATTGGGGAATGTTTTTTTTATAAGTGAAGACTGGTAATAGTTATCATATTGTGCTTTCAGGCCCACAGTAACTTCCCTATGTTTTAGACAAAGATATTTCTATTCCATCAGTAAATCTTCGTACCATGTTGTCCAAGGTATATTCCGCAGCATTTTTTGCGCAACTGGTACGCATTGTACTTAATGTCTTGTGATCACGCAGTAGATGGACAGTAGCGGCTACATAGTCCCCTAAGGCATTCCTTGTCATCACTCCATTGTGTCCATTTTCAAGATAAGCTATCTCAGGACCATGTTTGCCACAATCCGTCGTCAGCACGGGTACTCTACAAACGAGGGCATCCAGAATGCCGAGGCCAAGGTTGCCAGGATTCAGCATTACTTGGGCCACGGAAAAGTAAGAAGCCTTCTCTCTACCAAATTGTGCACCAACCCAGTGTGCCCAAGAATGTGCATTGCACCATTTTTGTACCTTGTCCCTTTCCTGGCCATCACCTACCACAAGGAAGTGAAAGTTGGGTATCTCTCGTCTAATTGCTTCCGCCGCATTGAGCAGAAAATCGAGACGCTTTTCAACATGGAGCGAACCTACGAAAATACCAACTGGTCCATCCCCCACGCCCAATGAGTGACGCAGAGCTAGCGTTTCTTCGACGGTTATGGATTCCATTTGTTTGCACAATTCTGATGTATCAATAGCGTTATTGAGCACGGTGATGCAGTTTGCTGGAAAACCCGCCGACGTGATTACGTTCGCAGTTATCTGTGTATAAGCAAACCACCAATCAACCTGTTTGGTCGTCCATCGTTTGAAACGCTCTTTGAATCCGTTGGGTTTGGCACTAAATACGTTAACACCAATGCCCCAAAAAGCTAGCTTGAAATTGCGGGGGCGCAGAATCAATAAATGATTGGCTAGAAGACCATTTTCTTGGGTTACGACAACAAGATCTGCCCCATTTAAGTAGCGATGGATAGGTTGCCAACAAATTTTTCCATTGAAGAAATAATAGGTTGGAATCTGCGTGGCCCAAGGTATCTCGCCGGCATCACGTTTCTTTTCTTCTTCTTGTGTTGCTTTCCCGATAAGGAGTTTTAGCTGTATGCGACGCCCAAGTAATTCGCTTCGCAACCTCTCGAACAATGCTACTCGGTAATGGGTAAGTCGCCTTTGTATAATTAGTACATTCTTCATTAATATATTAAGGTTCTTATACAGCCAATCATTGCTTTTAATTATTTATTGTGCAACACGGAATTTGTGGTCTTTATTGCCGAAGAATTATTAAAAAATGTTTTATTTACAGTTGTGTCTAGACTAATAATTCGTATAATTATACATATCGTTCAATCTCTCGTGCAACATCTTCTATTGAAATTAAATTGATATCCTTCTCTTTTTTAATAATATGAATACTTTTGCCCCGTGGTCCTATATGTCTAGGATCTGTGGGGCCAAATATGGCAATGACAGGCGTGTTGATTGCTGCTGCCACATGCATTATTCCGGTGTCGTTTGATATTAGTAATTTTGCATGCGCCAGAAGAACAGCTGTTTCCTGTAGATTTAGAGTCCCTGCAAAATTTATTACATTATTATTTCCAACTAGCTTAACTATTTTACTATTGACTTCAATTTCCTTAATACCACCAACCAACACAATTTTATAACCATGCCTCTCGATTATTTGACATATGGCTGCATATTTTTTCCAATCCCAATGTTTATACTCCAGAAGGCCGCCGGCATGAATTGCAATAAAATCAGTTTCATTCTTCAAAATGGAATAGATTTTTTGTGACGTCCTCTTCCTCAAGGCTTCATTAATAAATATTTTGGGATAATAAACGTCATTAGGAATTTCTTCACCTAAAAATCGTAAAAAATCAAGATTTAGTTCCGTCCTGTGTCGCCCTAGATCGTAGGGTAGCAAATGGGAATAAACAAAGTCCAGATTTCTGAAGTTTTCATTTATGTAATTGCCAAGATGCTTTAGGCTTAATTTAGGGCGAGCCTTGCTTACCAAAAAAGATAACTTCATTAAATCAGAAGGCAGACAAGCAAATAAAACATCAATTATCTCATCTCGCAATTGGTGTATCAATTTGATAGTAGTTACAATGTTGTTTGGTACAGCTTCAAGATAAACTTTAGATACGGCGGGAATGTTGCAAAAAACTTCTTGGGTCGTTTTTAAAGCAATGATGATAATCCTAGCTTCTGGTTTAATTGTTCGGATTGCTTCTATAAGCGGTGTTGCCATGACGGCATCGCCGATTCCCGCCGTGGCAAATAGACAGATACATTTCGCATTTTTCCATATCGTATATTTTTCATCTGTTAATGGGTTTACATTAAGATATTGCAACTTCAGAAGAAATCGGAAAATTTCTTTTATGATTTTCATTGAATAATACTGTTAAAAAAACGTACATAATATTCTCTATTGCTATTTAATCCATGGACTTTTTCAGCATATTGACGAGCACGTTTTCCCATTTCTTTCCTTATATTATTATTTATTATTAAATATTCTACGTCTGAGACAAATTGCTTAAAATCACGGGATACATATCCAATTTTTTCCCTGCTTATAACATTGCCGGGATCAACTTCAAATGAAACTGTTGGAGTTTCCCTGAGCCATGCCTGAACAAATGTATTCGGAAACCCCTCATAAGGCAAACTTGTGTTGACCAATATTGAAGACTGTTCAATATATTTCTCAGCTTCCCGACTTGCTAATTCACCAAATATATCTAGATTCCCCGAACAATTATTAACATCTGAAATTATATTTTTAAGATATTCATCAGACGTCTTTCCATAAACAAATTCAAATCGGCATTCTAATCTTTTTAGAGCCTTTGCCAGGTCAAAGAAAAGTTCGCTCCGTTTCCAAGGTCTATAATTACTGATCCAAATAACCCTTGTTTCCTGATCTTTAACAGCATCGCATTTTAATTCAGGATGAAGAGTCCTTAATATGATAGCTTCACGATTTAACGTGCTTTTTGCCAGAAGAAGCTGATTCTCATGTTGCACAACCAAGTATGGCGCCTTCTTTAATAAATTGCGATATTTTAAATCATAAAAAATTAGATATGGCGCAATCAAAAACTTTTTCCAATAACTATTTGTATTTCTCAATATTGCGTTGGTGTTAAAAAATAAATTCAGATCAGCATCCGAAGATAAAGCAAAAACAAATGGTATATCATTTTTCAATGCGTATTTGAGAATAATGCCTTTTTCCTGAAGTTGACTTCTTCCACGTTGGTAAAAAACGGAAGGACATATTTGTCTGATAATATTTTCAAAGTATTTGGATTTATATTGAAAAGAAAAGGACTTTTGAGGATACCGCCATAACCATGTGTTTTGGGCTATTTCTTCGCATCCCTTGTTACTCATATTTGATGGAGACAGGAAATGAACATGCCATCCGGCCTCCGCAAGAATATGGCCTATGTAGTGTGTTTGCAATTCGACCCCGCCATCTTTTTCCGATAGATGTCGATGGCCAGCTATACAAATAACTTTTGATT
Organism: Minisyncoccota bacterium; assembly: GCA_028696935.1. Next base: position 8,491 of record JAQVGE010000020.1, read on the forward strand.
TAAATGTGTTCATTTATGATGTGTTTTAATTTCGTCAAGAAGCCTATCAACAAGCTGTTCAACCTTAAAATTATTATTGGCGTAAAGATAGGCATTCTTGCTTGCGTTATCCTGTAACTCTTTATTCCTGATCCACATTTTAGTTGTTTTAATGAGATCAATAAAAGAATTGCAAACGGCACCCATCTTTTCATTTTGAATCATTTGATCAGGATCACTGTTAAGACTTATAATCGGAACGGCATGCATGAATGCCTGAATAAATGTATTTGGGAGACCCTCATAATTTTCCCATGATGTCGAAATAAATAGAGTCGCATTTTTAAATATTTCATTTCCTTCTTGAAGATTAATGCCGCCTAAATATCGAAAATTTGATATATTTGCGGTTATTTTAAGAACTTGATGAAGGATGTTCTTATCTGGTGCTTTTCCGGCCATAATGAATTCTACGTTTTCATCCTTCAAGGCTACAGCAAGTTCAGCAAATAGATGTGGTTGCTTCATAGGCGTGAGATTGGCCAACCATAGTATTTGAGGCTTGGTATTCTTTTTAGGTGCTATTGGAGGAATTTCATAACCGGAACCCAGAATAACAGAATCAAGATTAAAGTTCTGTTTCAGTGATCGTTGTTGTTTTTGAGTTTGCGCAATAACAAGATCTGCGCGTTTTATTGCGTTATGAATGAAAAAATCAGCACATAATGCTTCTAATAAGAGGATCAATTTTGATATAATATTTCTTTTTTCTTTGATTCTGATCCGTAAAAATTTCCATTTCTCTCCACTATTGTCGGCATTGCTTAACCAGATGAATTTAGCGCCCACTTTCCAAGCATAATAAGCGGCCACAATAGTTTCCGGTAATTTGCCTCGTTGGTAAATGATGTCAGGTTTGAATTCTTCGAGCAATTTATCAATACGGTGCAGCCATAGTGGATTGAGCATACCCATTATAGTTTTACACGAGACAACAGTTAGACGATCATCTATAATTTTTTGAAAAGCCGGATGTGCAGAGAGAATAACAAGTGAATCGTACCCTCTCTTGGAAAGTTCTTTTGAAACGTTGTAAACTTGAACACTTGAACCGGTAAATGGGATTTCGGCAGAAATAGGCCAAGCCTGTGATAAGAACGCGAATCGCATATTGACACCTTATGAATTGTTTATAATGAACTTTGAGATTGTGTTATATCGGAATAAAGTCGAAGTGTAAAAAAAATGAAAATCAATGTCGCAGGCTCATAATTTGTAAATGTGGCATTGTGCCCCAAAGCGTTCAGTAACAATGAAATAAGTGTTATGCAAAAAATATAGTTCAAATAATTCAAGTCCCGCGATTCCTCAAACTTTAAAAATAATAATTTTTTGCATATTTTAGCAATCTTATAAACAACCATTATTATCAGCAGCATCAACGCCCATCCGTAGTCGACAATAGGTGTTAAAAAGCCGTTGTGCGGTGCAATTACTCTACCCCAGGCATCAAACAATGAGTTGTTTAGATTATAAATAAGATACTCGTAATCAATGCCTGCAATGGTTAAACCTTGTGGATATTCAAAAATAATTTTCAAGACCTCCCATTGCAGCGTTATTCTGGATATTAACTCGGACTGCATTGTTTCATCTGTGATCTTTTGAATCAAACCCCATGTGGCAACGTCGCTGATAGGTTTAGTAAATGTATCAGACATGACAATAATAATAGGTACGATGAATAAGAACAGGAGGAGCATTTTTATGTTTATTGCTGGCAATGCATTTCTTCGGAGAAAAACTAATATCATGCCAGCGATTATTGAAATAGTGAGAGCCCTTTGTCCTATTAAGAAAACGCATAAAAGTGACGTAGTCAGCAGAATCAAAGAGATGATCAACTTCTTTCCACTAGTAAAAAAGTTAATCATTATAAGCGCCATTGTGAGGGCCGTTAGATGATAGCTAAAAATGTGCGCATTGCCGTGCAAACCTGAACGAGCAAAATAATATGAAAATAAATCTTGCTCCAATAATATATCATAGTAGATTCGTTTATGAATAGAAGCTAAAGCGAACGACGAATATGTTGCCAGAAACCAAGTTGACGATACAAGCAAAATCACTAAATAATAATTGAATAATTTACGCGGGTTGTAATTGTTTGTAAAAATATTAGATGGTTGACCAATGATGGCTAAGGCGATAAGTGTCGAGAACATAAATAGTAATTTTGTATTATATGCAGATGATGACGAGTAATTGATTATTTCTTGATATAAAAAAATGACAAACAATAAAATGATAATTTGTTTAGATTCTTTGTTGAACGAATGAAAAATACGGGGCACGCTTAATCCAAATATAATAATGCCAATAATGGTCGCGATTGTTAATGGCGCAACAGGCAGAAATGAAGGTGCAGGAATTGCGTATGTGAATAATGCGAGAAAAAAAAAGCAATATATATTTATTAGTTTAGGAATCATTTTACTAATGAAAATATTAAACACGCAATATTTGTCAGTATGGGACTATATTCTATTTGAATCATTAGCCTTTCAGTGCAATAAGGTAAAAATTACGGGCAAAAAAACCGTGCATAAATTCTGGCAGTTTGAGATTCACAGTTTTCATCCCCAATAATTTTAGAAGAACATTAAGGCCAAATCCGGTAGTGCTTGGCATTTGAATGACTATTCGAAAATTTAATGTATTAAGAGTTTTGAGCAATGACCTATGAGTAAAAAAACGATAATGATAGCCTTCTCC
>JAQVGE010000237.1 GCA_028696935.1 Minisyncoccota bacterium
GCCCCGAACAGAGCTGCGGCCATAATCGCAAGCAGTATCGAGGCACGCATGGTTCCAACTATATCCAATTAAGGCCGAGTGGGAACATTCCCCAATACAGGAAGGAAGCGGGACCGAATCAGGCACCGTAATGCGATTGTGGCGGCTAAAATGCGTGCTTCGATACCAATCTCTTGCATTCCCAGCCCCCCGCCGACGACTATCACGAGACTCATTATTGCGACGGCTAGGAAGATGCGCGAGGCAGGAATTGCGCCCTTTCGTCCGGCAAGGATCAGCGCGACTAAGGCGAGCGGATTCAGCCAGAGCAGGTTCAAGTTCCACGCGGTCTCCGAATACCCGGCGAGAAGCCAAAAGGCGCATATCGTCACGGCACCGAGGAAGCTGGCCGAGAACAATCCTACGTCGAATACTCCCGCCAACCAGCTTGAGGGAAAGAAGGATGCGATGATGGCGAGCGCCCCCACAATGAGGATTATAATCCAAGGTGCTGGTGTGTATGGCGACTCTGCGCTTTTCCGGGAGGTATATACTGTTATCGTCTCGGTCACGGCCGAACGGCTGCCCCCTGCGTCAGCTATTACGCTTGCGGCGGTCAGATTTCTCAGGTGTTCGGGCAGGAACGGCCCCACTTCCAAACCGCTCCTCTCCGCGGTCGGGCCCAGCAAAAGATCGATCCCAAGGGCAGGCCAGGGCCTATCAATGAGCGCCCGGCGGAGGTGGTCGCGCATCGTACCATCCAAGACGCCAGATCCTCGTTGAGAAGCCGGAATGAGTTGAACCCCGAGCCGGTCCCATAGGCGAGTCGCGCAGTTCTCGGTGAAAAAGCGGTAGTTGTAGGTATTCCGATCAGGCCGGACATCCTCTTCGAGCGCGGCGATGATTGCGGTGGTTTCCTCACGTCCGAAGGCGAGTACTTGTTCGACTATAGTTCGATCCTCCACCTGGCTGTAAAATTCGTAGGCATCGGCGGTACGCAGGCGTGCGGCCATGAAGGGCATGTTGCCAACCAACATTCCAAGCGCGAATCGCAAGTCGAAGGGCTTGGCGGAAAGCCCGTAGTTGTAAAGCAGGTCCGGTCCGCCATTGGGATAGCTAACCCTGATTGCTGAATGCCCGAACGCCGAGTAGAGTGATCGACCGGGCAGGATGGTAGTAAGTGCGATTCTGGGCGCTTCTTCCGACGTAGTATGAGGAGTTGCCAAAGGCTCCGCAGTCGCGTTACCTAGATGGGCGCAAAAATACAGGATAAATATGACGGTTTTAGTCCACGATTCTGCCCTCGACCTCATCTGTAGCCCAGTACCTGTTTCCTGAACGCTCACCTGGCCCCCTCCACTCATACCTTGACAAAGGATTGGATTGGCAGCATATTACATTCAAACGATTACTTAATCAAGTAATCGTTTACGCAAAGGAGCTATGGCATGAGCGAGGATCTGTGTAGTCAGCATGGAGTTACCTGCGCGGGGGATGCAGAAGCGCTCAGGGCTTCACTCCTCGATATCGCGGGAATCTCCGAGCTTTTCAAAGCTCTGGCGGACGAGACCCGAACGAAGGTCCTGCACCTTCTCGGGCAGCGAGAACTCTGCGTTTGCGATTTGGCTTTCCTCCTGGAAATGAGCCTGCCGGCGGTCTCGCACCACTTGCGGTTCCTCAAGGCGCTTCGCCTCGTCAAAAGCAGGAAGGAAGGAAAAATGGTCTTCTATAGCCTCGAAGATGCCCACGTTCTCGCGCTCATCGAGCAAGCACGGGAACACTACATCGAGCTCACCTAACGGAAAGGAAGGGAATATGGCCAAATACACCATTCAAGGCCTCGACTGCGCTTCATGCGCGAACGAGATCGAGTGCGAACTGAAAAGAACGCCCGGGCTTGAGGACGCCCGTCTGAGCTTCGCCGCCGGGGTCCTGTACATCGACGAGTCCCAGGAATCACGCGCGCGGGAAATCATCGAGCGCATGGAACCGGGGGTAACCATTACCTCGTCGCGTTCGTCTCCCAACCGAGGAGCTGGACACGAACATGCGGCCGACAGCGGACATGATCATGACGGCGATCATGATCACGGTCACGATCATGGCGGAGAGACCTTCGGAAAGGGCACGCTGATCCGCATCGGCATCGCCGCGGTGCTGTTCGGTATCGGCACCTTGTTCAATGAGGCGTTACATGCGACACCCTTCTCGGTCGCCGAGTACGCTGTCCTGATCGCGGCCTACGCGCTTGTCGGAGCTCCGGTCCTTTGGTCCGCAGCGAGGAGCATCGCGCGGGGGCAGGTCTTCAACGAGATGTTCCTGATGAGCATTGCGACCATCGGGGCGATCGTGATCCACCAGCTCCCGGAAGCCGTTGGCGTCATGCTCTTCTACTCTGTCGGTGAATACTTTCAGGACAGGGCGGTCGACAAGTCCCGCCGTTCGATCTCCGCCCTCATGGACCTACGTCCTGATTTCGCGAGAGTGGTGGTTGGCGATGAACGCCGCGAGGTGAGCCCCGATGAAGTCAAGGTCGGAGATTTCATCGAAGTGCTCCCCGGTGAGCGCATACCGCTCGATGGCTCTTTGGTGGAAGGCTCTTCCTTCGTCAACACGGCGTCGCTCACTGGCGAATCG
>JAQVGE010000238.1 GCA_028696935.1 Minisyncoccota bacterium
AATATCTTGAAACATTAAATGAAAAACAAAAAGAGGCCGTTACACAGACAGAAGGGCCTCTTTTGATTGTAGCTGGGGCAGGTGCTGGAAAAACAAAAACAATTACCCATCGAATAGTTCACCTAATTCACAAAGGCGTGGAACCTTCATCAATCCTAGCAGTAACCTTTACAAATAAAGCGGCTAAAGAAATGCGGGACCGAATTCTTAGTTTATTAGAAAAAAAAGAACACGGTGTTTTACCCTTATCTTCATCTAGTATTCCTTTTGTTTCGACGTTTCACTCACTTGGGGTTTATATTATTAAAGAAAATGCTCATTTAATTGGTTTAACAAAACATTTCACAATTCTTGATGAACGAGATTCCATTTCAATCATCAAAGATATCATGAAACAACATGACATCGACCCAAAAATAAACGAGCCTAGAAAAATTAAAAGTATTATTTCTAGAGCAAAGGGTGATTTCGTTGATGTTGTAAAATTTAAAGCCGATGTTAAGAGTGGTTTACAAAGTATTGTCGCTTTAGTTTGGAGTGAGTATGAAGATAGATTAAAAAAAGAAAAATCTTTAGACTTTGACGACCTTCTTCTTCAATCTGTTTTAATCTTAAAAAAATACCCAGAAATAAAAAATAAATATCAACAAAAGTGGCAATACGTCCACATAGATGAATACCAAGACACCAATGAAGTTCAATATGAAATGACCAAACTCCTTGTCGGCCCGAAGGAAAATATTTGTGTGGTTGGTGATACCGACCAAAATATTTATAGTTGGCGCGGAGCGAACATTAAAAATATTTTACATTTTGAAAAAGATTATCCCAAAACTAAAATAGTTCTGCTCGAACAGAATTATCGTTCAACAAAAAATATTATTGAAGCGGCCAACAGTATTATTACTAAGAACAAATATCGGGTTCCGAAAAATTTATTTACTGAAAATATTGAAGGTGAAACAATCGCCATCTGTGAAGCTTATGATGAAACAGATGAAGCCTCTTTCATTGCCGAGATGATCAGTGAAATATTAAAAACAAACAAACCAGAAGATATTGCTGTCTTGTATCGAGCAAACTTTCAATCGCGAGTAATAGAAGAAGCAATGCTTAATAGACAGATTCCATATCAAGTCCTCGGAGTAAAATTCTTTGAACGAAAAGAAATCAAAGATTTACTTTCTTATATTAGGGCTTCCTATAATAAAGATAGTTGGTCTGACATAAAAAGAATAATTAATGTCCCAACCAGAGGAATTGGGAAAGTAACTTTAGCAAAAATGTTTGCTGGAGAATTTGCAAACCTCCCAGCTAACACCCAAGAAAAAATAAATAAATTTTATAAAATATTAGATGAAATCCACGACTACTCAGAAAAAAATAAACCAAGTGAAACAATTAAATATATTTTAAAAATTACAGGACTAGAAGAAAAACTAAGTCACGGAAGTTCTGATGAACAAGAAGAATTAGAAAACATGAAAGAACTAGTTAGTCTTTCTCTAAAATATGACAACCTACCAAACGGAGAGGGAATTGAAAAACTTTTAGAGGAAGCATCTCTAGCAAGTGATCAGGATAGTTTAATGCACAAGAGTAATGGTGTGAGAATTATGACGGTTCACGCCTCAAAAGGTCTTGAGTTTAAGTATGTTTTTGTTGCCGGCCTTGAACAAGATCTTTTTCCTCACGCAAGAACAGACAACAAATCAAAAGAGGACAACGAAGAAGAGAGACGATTATTTTATGTTGCAATAACTAGAGCTAGACAAAAATTATTTTTATCTTACGCTGAACTAAGAACGATTTTTGGGTCAAAACAAGTTAACACTCCAAGTGAGTTCATTTATGACATTCCCGAACATTTAACAACCTTAGAAAAAGCTGATCACCAGGGTGGTGAAAAAATAGTATACTTATAGTGTCTTTTACCTCAGAAATTAGTTAGATACAGATAAGCCAAAATATTATTTTTAATTTTAAAAAGATGATTCACAAAGCAAAAAAATCTTTAGGACAAAATTTTCTAAAATCAGAAAAAGCTCTGGATAAGATGTGCGAAGCAAGCGACTTAAACAACAAGGGTGTCGTTTTAGAAATTGGTCCTGGGAAAGGAGCTCTTACTAAAAAACTTTTAGAAAAAGTTTCGACCGTTATTGCAATTGAAAAAGATGATAATCTTTTTTTATTTTTAAAAGAAAAATTTGCAACCGAAATCAAAGATAAAAGATTAATTTTAAAAAATGAAGATATCTTAGATTTTGATTTAAATAAAATAAAGTCCTATAAAGTTATTGCCAATATTCCTTATAACATAACGGGCTTAATTATCAGAAAATTTTTAACCTCCAAAAACCAACCGTCCCAGATGACTCTTTTGGTTCAAAAAGAAGTTGCCGAAAGAATTGTCGCTCGAGACAAAAAAGAAAGCATTCTCTCGTTAAGCGTTAAGGCTTATGGAAATCCTTCTTATATAATGAAGGTTAATAAAAGATTTTTTAGCCCTTCCCCTAAGGTTGATTCAGCTATTATAACAATCAAGGCTATTGGGAGAAATAACTTCGAGTCAGAAAAAGAAGAAATTTTATTCTTTGAATTGATTAAATCTGGTTTTGCTCACAAAAGAAAGATTT
>JAQVGE010000021.1 GCA_028696935.1 Minisyncoccota bacterium
ATGCTGAAACATTTTCTATTGTTCTTCCCCCTCCAAATGTTACTGGGAAATTATACTTAGGACACGCTGCTACTCTTACTATAGAAGATATTATGGTTCGTTTTGCTAGAATGTCTGGTAAACGAACTCTCTGGCTTCCAGGAACAGATCATGCGGCAATTGCCACTCAATCAAAAGTTGAAAAAATATTAGAAAAAGAAGAAGGGAAAAGAAAAACTGATTTAGGAAGAGATGAATTCTTAAAAAGAGTTGAGAAGTTTGCTCAAGAATCTCATAACACAATTGTAAATCAATGCAAAAAGATGGGAGCATCTTTAGACTGGTCTCGTGAAGCATTTACCTTAGACGAAAAAAGAAATTTTGCTGTTCGAACTGCTTTTAAAAAAATGTATGACGATGGTCTTATTTATCGTGGACATAGAATCGTCAATTGGGACCCAAAAGGACAAACTGTTATCTCAGACGATGAAATAGTTTACGAAGAAAGAAAAGCAAAATTTTACACCTTTAAATATTCTAAAGACTTTCCTATTACAATTTCGACCACTCGACCTGAAACAAAGGTCGGAGACACCGCTGTTGCAGTAAATCCAACAGACGAAAGATATAAAGAGTATATTGGTAAAACCTATACAATAGAAAACTTTTGTGGAGTTAAACTAGAAATAAAAATTGTAGCCGATGAAGCTGTTGAAAAAGAATTCGGAACAGGGGCACTTGGAGTAACACCTGCGCATTCTCAAATTGACGCTGAAATCGCGGAAAGGCATAAACTTCCAACTAAACAAGTAATTAATGAATTTGCAAAAATGACTGTTGGGGATGAAAGAATCTTAAATAAAAAAACAACAGAAGCAAGAGAGAATATTGTAGAATGGTTGAAATCTGAAGGTCTCTTAGAAAAAGAAGAAGAAATCGTTCAAAACATTGGAACAGCAGAAAGAACTGGTGGAATTATTGAGCCATTACCTAAATTACAATGGTTCATAGATGTCAACAAACCAATTAAAGACAGAAATAATAAAACCCTAAAAGAACTGATGCTTGGTGCAGTGAAAAATAACGAAATTAAAATTATTCCAGATAGATTTGAAAAGGTTTACTATAACTGGATAGAAAATCTACGTGATTGGTGTATTTCTCGTCAAATCTGGTATGGACATCGTATCCCCGTATGGTACAAAGAAAATGAAATATATTGTGATATAGAAGCCCCTAAAGAAGAAGGCTGGGAGCAAGATTCTGATACACTTGATACTTGGTTTTCTTCAGGATTATGGACTTTTTCTACTTTGGGCTGGCCAGATTTAAACGCCGATGACTTAAAAACTTATCACCCCACAACTATTCTTGAAACAGGATACGATATTCTGTTCTTCTGGATTGCTCGAATGGTATTAATGAGCACTTATCTTTTAGGAGAAATTCCTTTTAAGAATATTTATCTTCATGGATTAGTTAGAGATGCCCAAGGCAAAAAAATGAGTAAATCTCTTGGTAATTCTCTTGACCCTCTTTTACTCACCGAAAAATATGGGACAGATGCTGTAAGAATGTCTTTAATTATCGGGACTGGACCAGGAAATGATAATAGAATGTCTGAAGATAAAATTAGGGCTTATAAAAATTATGCCAACAAACTTTGGAATATAACTCGATTTGTACTTTCAAATACAGGAGATGTAATCTATGATGAAAATTTCAAAGAATATACAGAAGAAGATGAAAAATTAAGAAAAGAGAGACATGAAGTTATTGTTGAAATAACTAAAGAAATGAATGAATATAAATTCTACCTAGTCGGAGAAAAAATATATCAATACACCTGGGCAAGATTTGCAGATATAATACTCGAAGATAGTAAAAAAATCTTTGAAAATGGAACAGATAAAGAAAAAATTTCTCGTAAACAATTCTTACTCCACACTCTAATAAAAATAATAAAAATTCTTCATCCCTTTATGCCTTTTGTGACTGAAGAAATTTGGTCAATTATTCCGATCAAAGATAAAAAATTATTAATGATAACAAAATGGCCTGAGATAAATAATCTTTAGTAAAATGGCAGAAATTATAACAGACCCCAAAAATCTAATAATCGCGATTTTAAGTGGTGCGGTTCCAGCAATTCTTTGGCTTTGGTTCTGGCTTAAACAAGAAGACGGAGAGAAACCAGAACCATTTGGTTTAATTGCCCTTACCTTTTTGGTTGGAGGACTTTTGGTTTTTATAGCTATCGCCCTTGAAAGATATTCACTAAATTTTATTGGTACTGATAACACTTCTCAAATAATCCTATGGGCCACCCTTGAAGAAATCTTAAAATTATTAGGAGTGATGATTATCATCTGGGGAAACAGTGCTGTTGATGAACCAATAGACTATCCGATGTATTTTATCGCTTGTGGTTTAGGTTTTGCTGCTTTTGAAAATGTTCTCTACCTTCTTGAACCACTAAAAGTTAGTGGGGCTGTTGTTGGAATGTTAACAGGAAACCTAAGATTTCTAGGTTCAACTTTACTTCATGCAATTGCCAGTGGAATGATTGGAAGTGCTATGGGTTTAACTTTTTATTTAAATAAATACAGAAAAAGATACGTTTTAACTGGAGTAATTCTTGCTATTGTGTTGCATAGTGCTTTTAATTTTTTTATAATGAAAGGAAGCGGTGAAAACTTTCTAGGTGTCTTCGGTTTCTTATGGGTCGTCGCGATTATTAATATTCTTATTTTCGAAAAATTAAAACGTATGGGAGGAGAAGATTCTTCTTATACTGAACAAAATATATGATAAAAAAGAAATCATTTTTAGAGCGCCTTACTGGTGGCATTCGTATGGACGAAGAGGAAAACTTAGAAGAATTAGACTCTATGCCATCAAAAACAATAAATCTTTCAGGGAGAAATTTATCTGACTTAGGTGAAACAAGCTTAAATAGCGAAAGAGAGTCTGGCTGGGAAGAAGACATGGAGGCAGAATTAACAATTGACCTCTATCAAACAGGAACTGATATCATTGTTCAAACAATGGTTGCTGGAGTTCAACCTGACAATCTCGCAATCACAATAACAAGAGATTCGATTACAATTCGTGGTAAACGAGAAGAAAATCAGTCTGTTAGTGCAGAGGATTATTTTGTCCAAGAATTATATTGGGGTTCATTTTCTAGAACAATTTCCTTCCCAGAGGAAATTGATCCCGAGGAAGCTGAAGCAATTGAAAAGCACGGCCTACTAATTATAAAACTTCCTAAAATCAACAAAAATAAAGAGACTAAATTAAAAGTTAAATCTATTTAAATAAAAAAGAACCCCCTTGGGGTTCTTTTTTATTTATTTTATTATTGGGATTATTTCTTAGCAAAACCTTCTAGTGCTTTCAAGACTTCAACTGGGAGCATATACACTACTGTATTTGATTGATCAGAAGACATATCATTAACTGATTGTAATGTTCTGAGATGTAGCGCTCCTGGAGAAGTTGCTAAAATTTCTGCCGCCCGAGCCATATTTTGAGCTGAAGCCAACTCTCCTTCTGAAGTAATAATAACTGCTCTCTTTTCTCTTTCTGCTTCTGCTTGTTTACCAATAGTTCTTTCGAGTTCTGGAGGAAGGCTAACATCTTTTAGTTCAACATTCTGGACTTTCAAACCCCAATCATCTGTCTCTTTGTCGACAATTTCACGAATTCTATCAGCAATTTTATCTCTACTAGCTAAAAGTTCATCGAGAGTAACCTCTCCCACAATGTTTCTCATTGTAGTTTGAGCATATTGAGAGATTGCGTGTCTAAAATCTTCAACTTCAATAATCGCTTTTGAGGCATCACTAACTTTATAATAAATAACTGCATTAACTTTAACTGAAACATTATCTCTGGTAATTGCGTTCTGATCTGGGACATCAACTGCCTTAACTCTAATATCAACCTTTTGATAAGTCTGAAATATAGGAATAACCAATCTCCAGCCAGGAGACATCATTCCGGTAAATCTACCTAAGGTAAACCTAATCCCCCTTTCGTATTGATTTATCTGCTTAATACTTATGAGCAAGACAAAAATAACAAATCCTATTACGTATAACATATTTTATTTAAGTTAAATATTAATACTAAAAGCCTGTGGACTAAATAAATTATACTCGTCCTTTTAGATAAAGGCAATTATTTTGGTGCTTGGGGGCGGGCTCGAACCGCCGACCACACGCTCTTCAGGCGCGTGCTCTACCAACTGAGCTACCCAAGCATTTTTAAAAAACTATTTTACCAATTAGCCAAATCCTTGCTTAAATTCTTCATCATGTCAATATCAGAAACCCCTCCAGAATAAATATTTAAAATCCCATCAAAATAAGGCTGAATAAAATAAAATGCTCCTAAGGCAATTCCAATTATTATAAACCAATAAAGAACCTTCGTGATTCTAGACCAACGCTGGAACTCTCTTACTTTCTTAAGAAGCTCATTATTTTCTTTAGCTAACTTTAAGTTCTCTTCTAATAAACTCTTAATTTCTGGTTCCATAAGAAAAATATAGCATAATTTGATTAAAAATAAAAGAAGCTTCCCCTGGTCACAAATAATTCCTCGCCGTCGCTCGAAATTTTCGCGACCCCGGCTCGCGATTTTGTCTACTGACAAAATTATCGCTCCGCCCCACAAAAGCGAAAAAGAGTAAAGAAGTTTACTCTTTTTAAATTCACGCTTTTGTGCCCTCGGCAGGAATCGAACCTACATCTATTCCTTAGGACGGAACTGTTCTATCCATTGAACTACGAGGGCATTATAAAAGCACTATTTCTAGTGCTTTTATAATACGATATTATAACTATTTTTGCCACTATTCTTCTATTCCTAGGACTTCCATTATTTTAGGCTTATTGAAACCAACAATGATTTGATCTTTAATCAAAATAACAGGAACTCCCATTTGACCACTTTTTTCCATCATTTCTTTCCTTTTTTCAAGATCTTCTGCTACATTAAAATCTTCAAATTCTATATTTTTTTCTTTAAAAAAATCTTTTGCCATATGGCAAAAATGACAAGAAGGGGTACTATATATTGTAATTTTGTCCATAAAAATCATTAATTAACTAATAATCTAAAAACTTATAATCAAATTATAGCATATTAAAAAAATATAAAAATCTTGACAGAGGTGCGGGATACGAGACCGCGAGTACGCTTATCGATCCTTACAGGATCAGTACACCTTTTCTTTTCAGTTGGCACTGAAAAACGAAAAGCTTTTCGATTCTCGTACGCAAGTAAAGCAGTTTACTTGCTATCCCGCACAAATAAAAAACAGTATTTGTTGTTTTTTTATTTGTGCGGGATACGGGAATCGAACCCGTGTCTCATCCTTGGGAAGGACGCATCATGCCACTAAACTAATCCCGCATATTTTATTTATTAAATAAACTTTTCAACCAAGACAAAAAATTGTTTTCTGTTCTAATCTTATCGTCCTCTATTAATCCTTCTTCTGTTATTTCTTCTTCATCAACAATAACAACCATTTTTTCACCCTCCTTAACAACAGGTAGTTTGTTTCTAATAACATCTTCCAATCCTTCTTCTGTCTCTAATTTACTAATATCTTTCTTAAGACTATCTTCTCTTTCTTCTAAAGCCTCAATCCTAGACAAAGCAATCTCTTTCTTTTTTGCTGTTTCCCTATCTTTTTTTATCAAACCTATAATACTATAAATCAAAAAAATAATAAAAACAAAAAGTAACACCAAAGATAAAGGTGAATACCAAAAATTATTTTTATCTTTTTTCTTGAATTCTGCCATAAAAACTTGTATAATTATATCATGTTTTTCAGCACCAAAGGACAAAAGAGAGTAAAGATAGTTTTCGGAGTTATTTCAATCCTAGTGATTGTTAGTATGATTTTGCTATATCTTCCTATCTTTTAATATATTAAGTCTAATTATCTTTATTACGCATCATCTTTAAAAACACTTCATGAGAGATGTTTATTTTTGCGTTTGATTGCATCCTCTTTTTACCCTTCTTTTGTTTTTCTAATAACTTCTTTTTACGACTGACATCCCCTCCTCCAACGACCTTACTTCCATGCATTAAAACATCCTTACGAAAAGCTGAGACACCCTCAGAGGCAATTATCCGACCCAATGCTTTACCTTGAATCTTAAAAGCAAATTGTTGGCGAGGAATTATTTTCTTCAGTTTTTCAACTTGAGTTCTGGCCTCTTCCTCAACTCGCCTTCTTGAAATTACTCGAGTAAAAGCAGCCATTGGCTCGTCAGCAACTAAAATATCTAATCGAACAACATCTGCCTGACGATATTCCCCTATCTCATAAGAAATAGAAGCGTAGCCTGAAGTTAAACTTTTTAAATCATCAAAAAAGTTACGCATAAGTTCACGAAGAGGCATTTCTAAATCAACAGATGATCGATTATCTCCAAAATTTTCAGTTGTACTAACAATTGCCTCATGGTCATACAAAAATGGCATTAATGAACTTAAATATTCTGATGGTAAAATTATTTTAACATTAACCCAGGGTTCAAATATTTTTAAAACATTTCCATCGTCCGGGAAAAGATGTGGAGAATAAATTATTTCTTCTTTCCCGTTTCGAAGGACAACCTTATAAGTAATTGAAGGCATTGTCACAATAAGCTCAAGATCAAATTCTCTATTCAAGCGCTCTGTAATAATTTCTAAATGAAGCATACCCAAAAAACCACAACGAAAACCTCGCCCTAGTGTACCAGAGGATTCTTCTTCGTAAGAAAAAGATGAATCTGAAAGACGCAGTCTACCTAAGGCTTGTTTAAGATTAGGAAAATCATCTTGACTCTCTGGGTAGACAGAAGCCCAAACCACAGGTCTTGGATTCATATATCCAGAAAGCGCTGGGCTTGGATTTTTAGAGTAAGTTATGGTATCTCCAACAGAAGCAATTCCTGGTTTCTTAATCCCTGTAACAATATAACCAATCTCCCCTGCTTTTATTTTATCTTTTGGTTTTTCTTCAGGAGAAAAAGTTCCGACTTCCAAGGAAATAAATTTTTCCTGAGATACAGCAAACAAAAGAGCATCCCCTTTTTTAAACTCACCTTCCATTACTCTGACATAAACAACAACCCCCCTATGATTATCATATTTAAAATCAAAAACTAAAGCTCTTCCCAAAGGAGTAGATTCTTCTTTTTTAGGAGGTGGAATCCTTTTAATAATCTCTTCCAATAAAAAAGAAACGCCTTCTCCAGTTTTCCCCGAAACAAGAATAATTGAATCTGGGTCAATATCTAGCAGTAAGGCAACTTCCATTTTTATTTCTTCAACTCGAGCCAAAGGGGAATCTATTTTAGAAATTACAGGAATGATTATTAAATTTGTGTCTCGTGCTAATTGTAAGGTTGTTAGAGTTTGTGCTTGAATTCCCTGAGTGGCATCTACTAAAAGAATCGATCCTTCAACTGCCTTTAAAGCTCTTGAGACTTCATAAGAAAAATCTATATGACCTGGAGTATCAATTAGATTTAAAATATATTCCTCACCCTGAAAAAGATGCTCCATTCTAACTGGTTGCATTTTAATTGTTATACCTCTCTCTCTTTCAAGCTCCATTGAATCTAGAACTTGTTCTTTCATTTTACGTTTTTCAATTGTCCCAGTAACTTCAAGCATTCGGTCAGCCAAAGTACTCTTACCGTGGTCAATATGGGCAATAATTGAAAAATTACGGATGTGGCTAGATAACATAGCCCCATATTACCAGAAAAGGCCTTGTTTAGAAAGACCCTTTATAAAACAAGTTAAAATATATTTTTTATTTTTATAGCTCAGTCTGTTCTGGGGCAATAATTTTATCACGACTAAATTTATGACCAATAGCCTTAATAACTCCATCTAATTCTTTATTCTTCAGCAACAAAAGGACTCCGACTCCGACAGCAATTCCAATAATTCCAGAAAAGAATCCTTGTAAAAAGACCCCATAAAAAGTAGAAAGGCTAAAAATATTATCAAAGACACCCAAGGAAATATAAGTTACGAAACCCATAATCAAAGCCCCTGCCCCACTTTGAATAAAAGTTGGCCATAGTTGTGATGATAGCCCGTGTAAAAATTCTCTCTTAAATAAAATCCAAACTAAAGAAAAATTCAAGAGTGAACCTAGAGTATAAGCTATTGGTAATGCCAGCATAATTGTTCCTGGAACATCTTTAACTCTTAATAATACTTCTAGCCTAGAAAGCACACTTGGATAATTTTTAAATAAATAAATTAAAAGATAAGCAAAAACTATCATCATTAGAGAAGAAAAGACATTTATAAATAGTGGTTTTTTTGTATTTCCAGAAGCATAATAACCACGAACAAAGAGTAGAACTAAACCCTGTGATGCAAGCGAAATTACAAAAAGAGCAACAGCTGCTGCTGTCAGACGAGTATCAAACCAGGTAAAAGTATTTGAACCTAAAATAACTCTAACAATCTGTGCACGTAGAACAATCAAAAGAGTAATCACTGGGAATGACCAAAAAATAATCTGTCTAGCTGTTTGGACAATTTGACTGACAAAATTATTCATATCTTTCAATGAGAAAGATCTAACTAAAACTGGAAAAGCAGCGACAGAATAAGAAATTCCGATAATTCCAACAGGAACTGATTGTAAATTAAAAGAAAAAGTAAAAAGAGAAATAGAGCCTTCTTTTAAAGTAGAAGCCATTGAGATTAAAGCTATAAAAGCCAAACTATTACAAGACAATGCCAAAGTTCTAGGGAGAGACAATCTAGCTACCCTCCACATCTCTCTCCAATTAATAGGAAAAATAAATCTTGGAATAAAATCATATTTAGCCACAACTGGAACTTGAATCAAGAGATGTAAAATTGCTCCTAGGATAACACCCAGGGCCAAACCATGGATTCCTAAAACTGGATACAAAAAGATAATTCCACTTAAAATACCCAGATTGTAAAATACTGGTGATAATGAAAAAATAAAAAATCTTTTAAAAAGCTGAGTTATTGTTCCAATTAAATTAGAAAGACCAATAAAAATTGGAGATAGTAACATAATCCTACTGACATCAATCATCATCTTAAATTGATCTTCTGAAAAACCTGGAGCTACATAACGCACCAAGACTGGCATCAAAATAATCAAAACAATACTAGCAAAGACCATAAAAATCATAAAAGAACTAAAAACATGGTTCATAAATTCTTGGGCTTTTTCTTTTCCTTCATCGTCTAGTTTTTTGACGATGAATGGCATCAACACAGTAACTGAAGCTAGAGAGGCAATTGAAATATAAACAAAATCAGGAATGCGAAAGGCCGCATAATAAATATCCAAGATTGGACCAGCCCCGACAATATTGGCCAACATTCTGTCTCTAATCAAACCAAGAATTTGAGACAAAAAAGCGAAACCGCCTAAAAACAAGGCGGCTTCATTCACTCCATCAAGTTCTTTATTTAGAAATCCAAAAATACGCTTAGCCATTTATTAAGTTTATAAATTAATCATTACCTCTATTAAAATACAACTATTATTGTCCTAGAGAATCATTCTCACCCTCAGTAACTTCATCATCCTCACCATCTTTTATTAATTCAATAGTTGAGCTTGGTTTTGAAATAGAAGAAATTGCATCCTTTATTTCCTGACTATCAGGTAATACTTGGCTAAGTATGTTATATTGAACCAAAGCATCTTCATTGCGGTTTATTTTTTGATACGATTGACCCAAGAAGAAACGCGCATTTAAGTAAGTAGGGTCTAAGATAACTGCTTTTTCAAGGGCACTTATAGCCCCAATATAATCTTCATTACTATATCTAAGCATTCCCAATCTAAAGAAAATTGTTTGATCGTTTGGTGTTTTTAGAGCTGCTTTTTCTGCTTGACCAATAGCCCCTGAAATATTACCTTCTTCTGCTTCAATCTGCGCAAGTAAGAAAAACGCATCAGTGTAATTAGTTTTTAGAGTAAGAGCTTCGTTGATTGAAGCTTTAGCTTCTTCGTTCTTCTTGTTCATAAATTCTAATTGAGCTTTTGCTAAAAGAATTGATGGGTTATTTGGAGACATTTCCCTTGCTTTACCATAAGCCTGAATTGCGCTTTCATAACTATTTTCTATAGAAAGTGAGGAAAAAGCACTGTACACATTACCTAGATTTAAGTAATTTAAATAATTATTTGGACTTTGATTAATAGCACTATTAGCTGTTTCTTCTGCTAAAATTATAAGTTGCTGTAAATTAGACTTTAGAGTATCTTCAGAAACTTTTTCATCCTGTAAAATAAATCTGATTTCGTCTAAATAAAGTTGTGACAAACTACGATAATAAGTATCGTTTTTATTTAACCTAACAGCACTAAGAAGCATCCTTTCTGATTTTGTGAGAGATTCCAGGTTCATTTGATAATTCAAACTCTTTGAAAAGTATACGACAGAAGTAAACTTCTCAACATAAATATAAGTTAGAGATAATGTTCCAATCATCAAAACCATCAATCCCAAAATAGCAAAGAAACTATTTCGTGGGCGATTCAAAAATGAAATTTCTTTAACTGGAATTACTTGTTTATAAACCAATATTCCAATCAACATTCCACTAGAGGCAAAAGCCAAAGCAAGCATAATAATGTTTGGATTATAAACAAGAATCATTACCCAAGAATAAATTGTTACAAAGAAAGTAGTTATTATAAAGTAATTAGAAAGAGGGTTTTGTAAAGCAACTCGAAGAGACTGAATACCTCTGATAAACAAAACAACAATAAACAGCAGCAAAGCTCCAAAACCAAGAACTCCAGTAGTAACCAAAGCTGTACTCATAAAGCTAAAACCATCAGAAAAATCAACATTCCAAAATACAGTCTCAGTAATTTCTTTAGGTTGCCACAAAGCCCAATCTATCGAAAAAGTATTAGGTCCAGTCCCTAGAACTGGATTATGTGCTAATGATTTTAAAGCTACTTTACTTGTTGTAACGATTGAAGGACGAACATCCATATTAGGAACACTGACATATCTTGAGACAAATCCTCCAATTAAATTACTTCCAATCAAAAAAGCTAAGGAGACCAAAACAATAACGAGAGAAACAAAAGGAAATTTCTTTTTGTCATCCCCCCCATGAACAACTCTTATCCCTGCATGCTGGACTGAAATACTATAAACAAAAATT
>JAQVGE010000239.1 GCA_028696935.1 Minisyncoccota bacterium
TTTTTAAAAGAAGCCAAATCGGCGAAGAACCCTAACAAACGAGCGAGATTTATGGAGTTGATAGAACTTTTGGAAAAAGAAGAGGTTGATACGATTTTAGTTTGGAACCCCGATAGGCTCTCTCGTAACTCTATAGATTCAGGAAGATTATTATATTTAATGGATACAGGGAAGTTAAAAGAGATAGTTACACCAACGCAAACATTTAGGAATACTCCAAATGATAAATTTTTACTCAACATTTTGTGGGGACAAGCAAAATTTGATAACGATAATAAAGGTTTAAATGTTATTCGTGGAATGAATAAGAAATTAGAATTAGGTTGGTTTCCTTTTGTAGCTCCAATAGGGTATCTTAACACTCCCGAAAAGATTAAGGGAGAGAAAATTATAGTTGAAGATCCTGAAAGATTTCATGTTATTCAAAAACTTTGGGATTTAATGCTTACAGGAAATTACACAGTTCCCGAAGTTAGAAATATTGCAGTAAATACCTATAAATTGCGTAGTCTAAAACATAGAAACTCTGGTGGTGGTTTTGTATCTCGTAGCAATATGTACGAAATGTTTAAAAACCCTTTTTACTATGGTTGGTTTAAGGTTAAGGATAAGTGGTATCAAGGTTCTCATAAACCCATGATTACAAAGAATGAATACGACAAAGTTCAAGAAATGTTAGGTAGAACAGACAGTAGACGCCCTAAGAAACATACTTTTGCTTATACAGGATTAATAAAATGTTTTCATTGTGGTTGTTCTATTTCTGCTACTAGAAAATTTAAAAGTTATAAGAAAACTAAAAACAATGCAGTATATGAGTATTACCACTGTACTAAAAAGAAGAAAGATATTACCTGTTTGCAGAAACCTGTAAAACCCCAAGATATTGATTCTCAAGTAGCTTTAATACTAGAAATTATTCAGATTCATCCTGATTTTAGAGATTGGGCATTAAGGTTTTTAAAAGAATATAGGGGAGCCGAAAGCAATTTAAATGATGATGTTAAAAGAAACCTGCAAAGAGAATTAGACAGGGTTAATGAAAGATTAAGCAATTTATTGAATTTAAAACTTGATGGGCTTATTAATGACGAAGAATATCTTTTAAAGAAAAAAGAAATTAGTGAACAGGGGCAGGATGTTAAATCAAAAATATTAGGATATGAGAGCGATAGAAACGATTGGTATAAAAAAGCAGAGGAAGCTATTAATTTCGCTTTTAATGCTAGAAAAGAATTTGAAAAAGCAAACGATTTTAAGAAAAGAGAGCTACTCACAAAGGTCGGCTCGAACTTCTTTTTAAATGATGGAATTCTTTGTTATGACCTGCAAAAACCATTCTTTTTATTTAGAGATATGAATTTATTGGAAGAACCTAAAATCGAGTGGCTCGAACCTCTTGATTATGCTTTTGTTACAACTAAAGTGGGGTATTCCGAACCTGAAAATCCATTATGGCTCCCCCGCGTGGATTCGAACCACGAACCTTGAAGTTAACAGCTTCCTGCTCTACCATTGAGCTACAGGGGAATATTATCTTTTCAAAACTAATATACTATCCTAATTATTTCACTAACAGTCAAGCATTGAGCTCCATGGGATATTTTTAAGCTCTCGCATTATATCAACAGATTTTTAAATCCTCAATTTCTATTTATCAATTTTCTTAAGTTCAACCACGTCTTTCATCTTTGATAAAAAGAACATACCAATAAGCAGACTTGTTAAAAGAATCCATCCGGGAATAAAAAAATTCAAATTTGGAATAGAAGCTAGAATTGCTTCTAGAAGTAACGGAACTGTCATTGAATGCATACCAATCTTTAATGCAGATTTAAATCCTAAATTCTTTTTCATTACCTTTATAACGATAAAAAGTCCCAAACCAACTATTAATATATTAAAAAACCCTCTTATAAGATAGTTAAAAGCAAAAACAGAAAATAGAGTGAAAATAGGTAGGATATAAGGTAAGAATTTTAAAATTTTCCCAAACTCATTTAATCTGGAATCTACAAAATTCTTATCAATGGTTATATCAGGTACGGAGCTTATTGATTGTGAAGAAACTGTTCCATTTTCTTCGGGAATAACAAAATTTTCTCCATTTAAGAGGACTAAAGTATTGTATTCTCCAAGTTTATCTATTGTTCCATTTTTATCAAACGTTATTAAATTCTCGGGAATACTCTCCTGATAATATGAAGGAACCTTTGGCATTTTTATATAATAAGGCTCTTCCTTGTTTATACTCCAGCTCCCATCTTTAAATTCTATTACCAAGTCACTCGGATATATTTGTCCAAGATCTTGGGAAAATACTTTTAGATCTGATGCCACCTTTGGCATATTTATTGCGCTTGTAATAGTGGTGTAAAACAGAGACGCCAGAAAAGATAACGCAATAAAATATCTAATTGAAAAACGAACGTCCGTTGAAATCACATCGTTATAGTATTTTGAAGATATTATGCTGTTTTTTAACACATAAAAGAATGTTCTTACTTTTTTCATAACGTCATTTTACCAAACGTAATGGTAAAATGTACTCATGCAATATCAAATAACATCAGACAACATAGAATTATCTCCAAGCATGGAGGTTTTGACAAAAGAAAAATTTGAAAGGATAG
>JAQVGE010000240.1 GCA_028696935.1 Minisyncoccota bacterium
CCGAGCGGGACTCGGGCAGGTACCCACGCATTAAACGATTAAGTAAATTATACGACTCTACCGCAATCTCCTGTCCGGATACGGCCACCGAAGTGAGCGTGGGGCAGATAAAAGATGCCAGGGGGATGTCGTCAAAACCAACCACAGAAATATCTTCCGGGATGGAAAGCCCTGCCTCCCGGATGGCAGAATAAGCGCCTACAGCCACGTTATCACTGGCCACAAAAACCGCGCTGAAATCCTGGTCGGACTCCAGCAGCGAGCACATTTGCTTGTAGCCGCTCTGGGTGTCAAAGTCAGCTTCACGCACAAGCTGGGGGTCAAAAGCGATCCCAGCTTTTTGAAGAGCTAATTTGTATCCATCCAGCCTTTGGTTGGCGGAGGTGTAAGGTATGGCGGCGTTGGTGATGCAGGCGATACGCCTGTGCCCCAAGCCAATCAAATGGCTCACGGCGGTTTCTGCCGCGGCCAGGTTATCCACATCCACCGAATGCAGGGAGGAGCCGGGAATAGTGCCCATCAAGACCACCGGGATGTCAGCTTCTTCCAAAGCCTTCAGACCGGGGTCATCCAGGCGGGGGGTCATCAGGATCAGACCGTCGATATGGTGCGCGCGAGTCAGTTCCAGATAAGTTTGCAGCTGTTGCCCAGGCTCAACCCATTCCAGCAGCAAACCCTGGGAATTTTGTTTAAGAGCGTCCAGCAAGCCGCTGATGATTTGAGGTAAGAAAGTGTCTGAGGCAACATATTGAGGACCGCGGGAAATAATGAGACCGATGTTTTTGGTTTGATTGGAAGCCAACGCGCGTGCGGAAGCGTTGGGGTAGTAGCCCAACTGCCGGGCGGCAGAACGGACTTTTTCAGCAGTTTCAGGACGGATTGAGAAACGTTGGTCATTATTCAGGACAAAAGAGACCGTAGTCCTTGAGACCCCCGCCAAGTCGGCAACATCCTGACTTGTGATTCTCTTGCTCATTGGTTTCCTTGCTAACTATTAACGCGCGTTAGTTTTATTAACAAGAGTATAACAAGTTTAAGAACAAGTGTCAAGAAACGCGGGCGAAAAAGGGGGGTGTGGGGGCTGTTTTGCGCAATTTTCGGTGAAAATTAGGCGAAAAATGCAGGACCTGGCAGCTTTTTTAGAGAGGGTTTGTTCAAAAAGGGCGCTATTCAGGTACTTGCTATGGTGCAAGAGGGATAAAGTAGCTGTTTTTAGCTTCTTTTCGTCAATTTGCGGGGATGTGCACTATAATTTTTATTTGCTATGAATATGCTCACAAAACTCTTTGACCGCGTTTTGCGCATCAATCCCCAGGATGAGGTTCCTGAAGAGGTTGCTGAAAGTTTTAAGCATAACGTGTTGGTCAACACGGCAGATTTGAGCTTCTTTTTCTTTGCTGACAGCTTTTGGTCGATCAACACCATTTTACCGGTCTTTGCGGCCAGCTTGACCGACTCACCCTTTCTGATCGGCTTTATCCCGGCCATCGTGAACGCCGGCTGGTTTATCCCTCAACTCTTTTTGTCCGGGAAGATCAGCAAACTGCCCAAGGTGCTGCCCTTAGCCCGCAAACTTGGATTCCTGGAGCGCATACCATACATGTTTTTGCCCTTGCTGGCTTTTTCGATTGGCCGGCTGGAAAACAGCACCATCTTCTGGTTGTTTTTTGTGCTGATGATCTTCCGCGGTCTTGGGGGTGGTTTTGTTGGGCTGCCCTGGCAGGAAATAATTGCCTGGGTGATCCCCATCACGCATCGGGGGAGCTTCATCGGATTTTCACGGGTGATTGCCCAAACCGCGGGCATCCTGGGTTCTTTGTTGTCCGCTTTTTTGTTAAGCAGATTTCCATATCCAAAAAATTATGCCTATGGATTCATCGTCGCCGGGATTTCGCTCTGGTTTTCTTATGCTTCATTTGCCCAAAACCGGGAGCCTGAAATACCAATCCAGGAGAAAAAACCTGCGCCTGCGGAAGGAAGCCTGAAGCAAGACGGGACCTGGGCTTTGATGAAAACTATATTAAAGGAAGACGCTAACTTCAGGCAATATTTGATCGCGCGTTCAATAGCCTTTATGGGAAACATGGGCAGTGCTTTTATGGCTGTTTACGCCATCCAAAGGTTTAACCTGGGCGACGAACAAGCCGCCATTTTTACCTCTGTCATATTGGTCAGCGGCATGCTGGGCTACGCTGTTTGGGGTTACCTGAGCGATCGCATTGGCCCTCAAAAAATTGTGCTTATTTCCTTTTTGACCTGGGGAGTGGGACTGGTAATTGCGATTTTAGCCCGCTCTATCTGGGTTTATTACCTGGTTTTTGCCATGTTTGGCTTATATTGGGCGGGATTGAACGTGGGGGACAGCATGTTGGTGATGGAAATTGGCGACGAAGGCAGGCGCCCGACCTACCTGGGCATGGCGCGCACGCTGACAGGTGGTTTCTTGCTGGTGGCGCCAGTGCTTTCTGGCTGGTTGGTGGAACGCTTTAGTTATGAGGTCATGTTTTCGGTTTCGTTTGTTTTTGTGATTATCTCGTCAGTGCTCATCGTAGCCGTCAAAGACCGCCCCCGCATCCGCAGCATCCAAGATACCATCTGAATTTGTAGGCCGGATTGATTGTCTGCCA
>JAQVGE010000241.1 GCA_028696935.1 Minisyncoccota bacterium
GGCTCGCAGCCTCGTTCTCCGTGGCATCCACCATGATGCACCTAATCGGGCCGACATCGAAAACGTAGTCGCGCCGGTCGCCCGGCAGCTCAATCAAGCGATACCAAAACGAATCGGGATTCTCCGGTTCGTCGTGGTTGCCCGCCACTGGCTGGAAGACCCCGGCGGCGAAAACCTCCTCCAGGCACTCGTACATCAACTCCCAACTGCGAATCACGCCGGCATAATCCTCCGCATAGCGCGAATCCGCCAGGTCCCCGGCCGACAGCACAAAATTTGGCTGCGCCGCCACCACACCCGCCGCCACGGCCTTGGCCCCCGCGACATTGATGCCTCCCTGCAAATCGTTGAGCAGCACAAACGAAAATGGCTGCTGCGCGGCCGCCGGTGCGGTCCACCACTGCCCAGTCGTCTCATATCCATCGCTGGACGAAACCGTGTAGCGGTAGTGCGTTCCTGGCATCAAATCGCGCAGCGTAACAACATGCCGGGCGGCGGCATTGGTGGCCTCCACCGTTTGAACGTCCATGGGCAGCGGTTCGCTCAATGGTTCGGTCGCGCCATAAACCACCCGGGCGGTCGTCACCGTGGGACGCTCCCACGCCAGCGTCACCGTGGTCCGTGGATCTTCCGTCCACGTTGCCATCACCGGTGCTGTCCAGGTGCGCGCCCAAACCTGCCCGCATATTACCCCCGCCATCGCCCAAAGTCTCACTATTCTAATTGTGTTCATCCCCGCTACCCTATCCGGGTTGCCAACAAAACACAAAAAAAAGACGCCGCGTGCAGAACTCGTGGAAACCACGGTCGGGACGGAGCCCGACCCTCCAGAAATATCCAACATGGGCGATATTTATGCCTAGAGGGACGACCTCTGTACTACAATCCTTCAAAACCGTGTTTTAAAACACGTTTCTCGTTCTGATACTGCCATAAGCCATTTTGTGTCAGCGGATAAACCAACAAGAAATGCAGCGCCAACTTTTCGACGTTTCCCCTTGAAGATTGAAGATTCCTTGTTGAATATTGATATTGTCTCCCTCGCCCCTCCCTCTTTTCCTCTTCCCCTCTGTGCCCCTCGGTGGCCCTCTGTGGTTAAACCGGCTTTCTTCCTGCTTTCCTGCTATTTCCTGTTTTCCTGCAAAATTCCCCCTCCGCTCCCTGCCCCTTTGCGCCTTCGCGTCTTGGCGTGAGACCGGCTGATTGATCTGTTCCTGAGTTCTTGAGTTCAGATTCATTTTCCTCTTTGTCCTCCTTTTCCATCTGTGAAATCGGTGTAATCCGTGGTGGCTTTAATCCCTTTGGTTGCGGCTATGCCGCGCCGTGTCGTCTGTTGGACTTTTGCAAACGGCTCGAAAGAATGACGCCGAGCGATTTCCGGGAAGGTCTTTGACACGCCGGAGCCTGCCCAGTACTATATAGTGGCCCTGACAGAATATAATCGCGACTTGTCCCAGGAAGAAAATCCGACCAATGAAACGTATTTTGCAGCTCGGATGGCTTCTGTTTCTGTGCCACGGCCTGCACGCTTTCGGGGATTTTCAATACGCCATCATCGCCAGCAATTCGGTCACCATCACCAACTATACTGGCCCCGGCGGTGACCTGACCATTCCCACGACACTGGAGGGCCTTCCCGTTACCGCCGTCGGCGCCAATGCCTTCAAAGGCAACATCCGCCTGACTGGCATCGTGTGCCCGGACAGCATCACCAATCTTGGCTCATCTGCCTTCCAGTCGTGCGCGGCGCTTCAATCGGTCACCTTGAGTGCCGGACTCCAGATGATTGGCAACTATGCCTTCAACGGATGTTCGAGTCTCGAAGCGCTCACCATCCCCGCTCAGGTCACTGCGCTTGGCACCCAAGCGTTCAACGGTTGCTCGGGATTGAAGGACATCGTCATTCCCGATAGCGTTGTTTCCATCGGCACCTATGCCTTCAATAACTGTGTCGGCGTGCGGTCCCTGACTCTCGGCGCGAATGTCACTTCTATTGGCAGCTATGCCTTCAGCGGTTGTGTTGGCCTCACCACCGTCGAAATCCCCGGCAGCGTCACAACCATCGGTAGCTATGCTTTCAATATGTGCCATGGGCTGACGGATATCACCATCCCCGACAGTGTAACCGCTATTGGGATCAGTGCATTTCTCAATTGCGGCGGCCTGACGGCCATCACGGTGGACAGTTCCAATTCCGCCTATTCCAGCGTGGACGGTATCTTGTTCAACAAAGATCAGACCACGCTGATTCAATATCCGGCAGCCAGAGCGGGCGCCTATGCCATTCCTGAGGGCGTTACCTTGATTGACAGTTATGCGTTTTCGGGACGCACCGACCTGACCGCCGTCACCTTGCCCAACAGCCTGACCGCCCTCGGCAGTTACGCGTTCAACGGGTGCACCGGACTCTCCGCCATCACGATCCCCGACAGCGTAACGTCTATTGGCAACTATGCCTTCAATGGCTGCACCGGACTGCGGGCGGTTGAATTTGGCACGGGCATCCTCACCCTCGGTAGTTATGCCTTCACTGGGTGCTCCGGCCTCACTTCGGTGGCCCTGCCGGACAGCGTCGCAGCCCTTGGCAGCTATGCCTTCAACAACTGTTCCAG
>JAQVGE010000242.1 GCA_028696935.1 Minisyncoccota bacterium
TATCTTTTCGCTCAGGTTGGACATCATTACGTCGCTGCCGACGATTCCTGCGAAACTGCCGTTCATGGAAAACGGGACTGAATAAACGCATATTATGTTCTGGCCGGCTGCGCCGTATACGAATGGTTCGCCCCAAGAGGGCTTTTGTTCGAGCTGTGGTATGAGAAACCAGTCTTCAATGGGGTAAAACCTCGTTTTGCCGGTTTTTTCGTCTATCTGTAATTGTGAACTTTTAAGTTCTCCGTTGTTTTCTCTGCGCAGAACGGGTGCGTAAAGGTTTTTGCCTTGCAAGACGCCTGGCTGAAATGCCACAAAAGCCATATAAATGTCATTTATGGAGTCCATGCCGGCTTTCAGGAGAGAGTCTATGTCGTTCGACCCTGTGTAATGAAAAGTCTCTATTATCTTTGCGTTCAGCTCCGTTGCCTGTTCGATTATCAAAAAATTCTGATCCAGGGCGGCTGCGTGATATTTAACCAGCTCCAGGTAATTTTTTTTCGCCTGCTTTATGGCGAGGTCTTTCTGCTCGTAATAATCCGTTACGGTCAGCGCAATGCCAATCAGCAATATGGGTATGCACAACGCAAGTATGAGTTTCGTGCGTATGGTTAAATTCATTTTGCGTCACCTCCGTCCGAGGTTTTTGCCGGTTCAGCCGCGGCAGGCTGATAGAATTCCACGTATGCCGGCGGCGTATTTTTAAGCAGTTTCTGGCGTTGCAGTATTTCACATACGTTTGCATACGTTGAAGGCGAGAGGTATCCCCAGGATTGGCTGTTGGCGGTTTTCATGGGGATGAGTTTCTCCATGGCGTCCAGCATCCATTTCTGGTGATTGGCGTTCGTGACGAAATTATATTCCGTAGCCTCCTGGATTATGGCGTCTATGGTTTCATCCTTATGTGCGAAGCTGTACTGCCAGCCTTTTTGTATGGCGGTAATCATTTTGCGGCAGATGTCGGGATGTTTTTCCCTGAAGTCGGCTGTCGTATAGATTCCGTCTTCAGGAAAATCAAGGCCATAATCCGCAAGCATGAATATGTTTAATTCGTCGTTGCTGATGCCGGCTTCCATCAATTTGTGATATTCGTTGTAGTACATGGCGGAAGCGACGTCCACGACTCCCCTTATAAACGGCAGAACGCTGGCTGACTGCATGATTATAACGGGTTTTATATCGTATTTTTCAAAAAATGCGGTCGGTGCGATGCTGAAATCTCCGCCCCATATGCCGATTTTTTTGCCCGTCATCTGTACTGGCGTATTTATGTCGGATTTTTTTCGCGTTATCAGCATCATGGACGATTTGGGCATCTGCTGGGCAAGCAGAACGCATGGAGTGTTATCGTCAGTACTGCTTGCGATAGCCTGCGACAGCCAAGCCGTGCAGAATTCCACATTTCCGTCCTTCAGCTCCTTGAGGGGCAAAATGCCCGCTCCGCCCCATCTGATTTCCACGTCCAACCCTTCTTCACTGAAGAACCCCTTTTTGACAGCTGTCAGAAAACCTGCAAACTGCGCCTGCGGATACCAGTGGAGCTGTATCCGTATTTTTTCAGGCTGAGCGGGATTTGACGTAACTGCCGCAGATTCCGCAGAATTCCGGGAATCCTGTGAATATAGTTGGGAGCTGAAAATCACCATCGCTGCCGCCGTCAGTAATGCCGTGAAAATAACGCCCGGCAACTTCTTGTCGCCTTTGAGTATCATGCTTTTCCTCCATCAACGCACGGATGATAGATAAAATACGTAACTGTAAGCCACCCAAAAGAATAACAAAAAATCCGCTGTTTGGGAATAAAAATCGTCACTTATTCCCATAAGTCGTACATTCTTCTTGATATTGGCTGATTAGGCCGTTATCATTCCATCTCCGCCGCTGGCGGTTTTGACAAGGAGTTCCGGTTATGCGAATTACAGCGATAATATCGATGTCGGTAGTATCTGTCATCGCGGTTCTATTCGTTGGCTGTGGCAGCAATAATGAACATGGCATCGACCTTCGCAATGAAGGGCGAATGGCCATGCGCATACCGTATGGCACGGTAAGCTCGGCGACGTTTCTGATTACAGAGACAAAAGACGGCTATTACAAATTTGAAAAAAAATCCTATACCGGCGATCTTGTAATTCGTGAACTGGGAAAAAAGCCCTTTTTGATTAAAAAAGGCGTCTGCCTGAAACTGGAACGGCCGTCAAGCGAACAAAGGCCGTTCGTCAATGCCATGGCAGCCGTGTGTGTTGCGCGTAATCTGAATCTTTTCGTCGACGAGCCTGGCGCTCAGGACGTTACTAAAGAAACGGATGACGTGACTTGGATAGTCAAAAGGGAACAGTCCAGATAACACGTCGTTCGGTAAAAGTTGTTTCTGATAGAGTAGAGTGTATTTTTGTCTTTTCCTGCGTGGGTCTGTTCATGTTGACGGCTTACGGGAGGCTTTTGTGGAGCAGTTGAGGGAAAAGCGCATACAGACGATATGTCTGATGATTCTTACCGCGGCGGTAGTCTCGGCCGGGCTTTACTTTCTGCGGGAAGTGATGATTCCTTTCGTACTGGCGGTGTTTCTTACGCTGACGGTTTCTCCTGTG
>JAQVGE010000243.1 GCA_028696935.1 Minisyncoccota bacterium
TAAAAGAAGCTCTTAATCATGAAGGATATTACTCAAGAACTCCAACAGGATTGAGTGGCAAAAAAAAGGCTACAGGATATCCTGATATAGAGTTTTTAGATGAATTTGAAAGAATAAATTACCTAGAATGTAAATCTTTTAACATAAAGAATGTCAATACTACTCAAAGGAGCTTCTATTTATCTCCATCGAGTGATTTCAAAATAACAAAAGATGCCCATCATTTTGGGATTTCATTTGAAGTATTTGTTGAGTCATCAATCGGGAAGGATTCAATTTATAAACTGAAGAGTTGGAAAATTCTAGATTTAGAAAAGCTTGAATTAGACGTAAAATACGAATTTAACTCAGATAATTTCAGATTGTACAGTGAATCCTTGATTTTATCTCAAAGAAAATATTATTATTAAATTTGTCGAAAACTAGTTTTAGTTATTATTTAATAAAATAACTCCTTCGTTAATTCGCAATTAACTACACATTTTCTTGCGAGTTCTAATCATTTTTGGTAAGTAATGTTGTCAGTACGGCTGGAAATATTACGACAAATCGGGTTGTTTATACCGGGGCTTAGTTTCTAATTGCTCCTCATACCTAATATCCTCATCTTTCAGGTAACGGTAAAAGGATCGTAGGATTATATCCGACATATGGTCTTCGTGGAAGAGTCCCGCGGTCTTGAAAAATTCCCGGAGCGGTGAATCCTTTGGATAAAGCCACAAGTTCCGGAGTTTCTGGCCCATGAACATATGGGATAGGGTGACGAATTCATCTTCACCCAAGTCTCGGATCTGCTCTTTTTCCTGGTCCTAGAGTTGAGATTCGAGTTCAAGGAGTGCTTTCTGGAGAGTTGAGGGGATTTGGATCATTTCTTTATTTCAGAAAAATACCACTTATATACCTGAATAAACTTTGCATATTCTGATTTGTTTTTTAATAAATCAATATTAAATGACGGCCTTTTATCAAGTTTGCTTTGTGGTATATTAAGTCCCTTTATATCATTCAGTTTTTTTAATAACTCTTCTCGTTTTTTAACATCATTAAATATGGGTTTCTCTTTATACCATTGAAAATAGATTTCAATTTTTCCGTATGTCCATATAACAAAAGGATAATGGTAAACATCAGATAACTCACAAACAGGAATAAGCGAGCCACTCACCTTTCCTTTTCCATACCATATACGTGTAATATCATCTTTAAAATCTTTTATAATATTTTGGACGATATCTGCCACTACTTTACTATTTTTGACAATAAGCTCTTTAAAAAAAGTCTCTTGAGTCCACTGATTGATCTCATGTTGGCCCTTGTTAATTTGAGCAGATGCTGTCTGACCAACAACTCGTGGCACAAGTGTTTTGAGAGAATCTTTACTAAACTGTTTTATCTCAAGCCCCAACACTTCAGCGGGTGACATCTGTTCATTAAGAAATTCAATAATACGTTGGAGTTCTTTGGGAATCCTGTCAGAAACAAACAACATTCGAATTTTTCCAGCCTTAAGATTTGTAGAAACTTTAACCCAAAATTCTTCGATATTTTCGTCTTCACCAATAATTTCTTGGATTTTAATTTCTGGCTCTATCTGTTTTAACTCACAATATTTTTCGTATTTACTTCGGATTGCACTTTGGGACCAATAAGAAACAGCATTAGCGGCGTAATCCAACATTTGCCCAACTACTTCACGTCGAATGCGTGTATCAGTCCTGCGTTTTACTTCAATAAAGGTTGGTATTCCATCTTAATCTATGAACAAATGATCCAAAGACCATTTGTTATTACCGGCTTCTTCACCAGGGATACCAAGTTCACGTGAAATTAAAAGCCATTTTCTTGGATTATCTGGATTAATTTGACCTCCGGAAATTAACTTGGGATAACTTTCAAGCAAGGTCTGAAACTGATCTTCAGTTACGAACTCAGTTTCGTTAAGTTCTATTAATGATTGATCTTTATCTAAAATGAAAATCTGTTCATCCATTGATAATCCTTCTACAACTTATTTAAGGCCATATCCAAAGAAGCTTTAATTTTTTTCTTTTCAATTTCTGGATCTATTTTCTGTAAAAATTCAACTGCTGCTAAATCATCACCTCTTTTTCTATTCTGTCTTGGCTCAAGAGCCTCAATAAGTATTGATTCTAGGGCAGGAATTAATTTTTTAGCATCATAAGATGAAGGAAAAGGACCAAGTAATCCATTATCAGAAACGGGTAAAAGACCAAACCAAGAAAACCTATCCCATCTAGCTGACATTCTATCCATAGTATGTTCATACAATCTTTTTCCTAAGGGTCTATCTGTTGTTCTTCCAACATAAATAACCTCTCTTCCGTCATATAGAAGATATATTCCAAACTGCTTGCAAAAATCTACAGGTATTGCACCGATTTGTTGCATTCCTAATAATTTTGGTACTGAAGACCATTCAACGCCTTCTCTTTTCCAAAACATTCCAAATGAAGTTACTATTTCATATTGTTCTTCCTCCTCCGATTCATTAGTGTTCAATAAATTTTCTTTTTTAGCAATACTTTCATTTGATATATTTTCTCTTAAAGTAAATAAGCCTTTCCCAGCTCGTACAAAAGGAGATCT
>JAQVGE010000244.1 GCA_028696935.1 Minisyncoccota bacterium
TGTACGGTTGCCACCACCAAAACGGCTCACCGGGGGCATGATTTTATCAATATCAGTACCAACAGTCTTTATCTCGCCTTCACGGAATGAGTTCTCTAAGAAAACACGGGTTTCCTCCGGCTTTAGCCTCTCTTCATGAATGAGCTCGACAAGATCATTCTCTCTCTGCTGAGCAACGAAACTATTCCATTCATTCATAACATCGTCCACATCATTGATTCCTGAGATAAATGTCTCTATTAGTTGTTTTTTACTGCGAAGCTCTGGGCTTGCATCAATAGCTTTTTTAATGGTAATCAGGACTTCTTTATCCTCACCATGGGTATCATGATACTTTTTCACCAGCATCAAGATATAGTCTATGTTAATTTCGATTTGCTTTATAAGTTCAACTTCAAATACAATATCGTCAATAATATCAGTTCTTTCTCCGTTTTCGCGTTTTTGTTTCCACTCGTCTCTCAAGTCCTGATATTTACCAAGATAATCCTGCAGGTCTCGCTCCGAAATAATCTCTTTTTCGGTAAATTCATCAAAAGAAGAGAGTAAATTTCGCATACGTAATATAGCACCGAATAATGAAATGAACTCTTTCTGGTTACGCTCACCGATAATCCGTGACTCAGATACTGGAAACTTAGTAGAGATATTCTCGATCATATCAACATAGCCTGGCATATGCTTATTATCAGAGATATATCCTTCGTAATAGTCCTTAAAGCTGCGAAGCAGGACAATACCGCCTGCATTTTTATCACCAAATAGAGAGATGGCTGTATCTACGCGTTTTTGCAAGCTACGGAAGCATACAATGTTACCGAATGTTTTAATGCTGTTTAGAATGCGATTCGTACGACTGAAGGCTTGAATCAGTCCGTGCATTTTTAAGTTCTTATCTACCCAGAGAGTATTTAATGTAGTTGCATCAAACCCAGTTAGGAACATATTGACCACAATTAAAAGGTCCAGTTCTTTATTCTTCATGCGAAGAGATACATCCTTATAATAATTTTGGAACTTATCTGAAGTGGTGTCATAGGTCGTATTGAACATCCTGTTATAGTCAACAATTGCTTCTTCTAGAAAATCCCGAGAGCTCTTGTCCAAAGCAGACGTATCCTCCGGATTCTCTTCGTCAAGGATGCCTTCGATTTCTTCTTCGTTTGGTGCATAGCTAAAGATAACTGCAATCTTTAGCTGCTTAGTTGGATCTGCGCTCATCTGTTTGCGAAACTCTTCATAATACACCTTCGCCATAGGAACGGAAGCGACAGCAAAGATGGAATTAAACCCGCTAATACGTTGCTTTTGCTTTATTTCTTCGACAGCACCCCTCTCGGCAGACGCAACATCAGAAATATTTGTCAGCTGTCTAAATATGTAGGATTTATCTCCACGGTAAGTCTTTTGATCAAAACTATCCAAAATGTACTTGGTGACAAGAGAAATCCGCTGTGGTGCCATAAATGCTTTCTCTCGGTCAATATCCCACACTTTCTCATCATCAATATCACGATCAGTATCCATGGTTTTGATATAGTCCACACGAAACGGCAATACATTTTTATCATTAATTGCATCCACAACAGTGTATGTATGCAACTGATCACCGAAGGTTTGCTCGGTAGTTAAGAACTGCCCATTCCTAGTTGAACCAGAATTAATGGGAAAGATAGGTGTTCCTGTGAACCCGAACATATAGTACTTCTTAAAGCTTTTTACGATTGCAGTATGCATGTCTCCAAACTGACTTCGATGGCACTCATCAAAGATAATAACTATCTGCTTGTTATATACTGGGTGTTCCTTATTCTTTTTTATGAAATGAGACAGCTTTTGAATAGTTGTGATAATTATACTCGACTTCTTATCACCAAGCTGTTTTGCAAGAATGGCTGTGGATGTATTGCTATTTGCAGCACCTTTTTCAAAAAGGTCATATTCCTTCATTGTTTGATAGTCAAGGTCTTTACGGTCAACCACAAAAAGAACTTTGTCTATAAAAGGAAGCTTAGAAGCTATTCTTGCCGTCTTGAAAGAAGTCAATGTTTTGCCAGATCCTGTAGTATGCCAAATATATCCACCACCAGCAACATCTCCATACTTCTTATAGTTATGAGCTATTTCTATTCTGTTAAGAATCCGCTCTGTTGCTGTGATCTGATACGGACGCATCACCATCAATGTATTTTCCGAGGTAAAAATACAATACTTCGCTAGGATACTTAAAATAGCATGCTTTGCAAAAAAGGTCTTAGTAAAGTCAATTATATCGGAAATGACAGTATTGTTTGCATCAGCCCAAAAGGAGGTAAACTCAAAGCTGTTGCTAGTTTTGCTCTTTTTTGCTTTACTGGAATTTGCATCCTTAATAGCGTTAAAGCGTGTACTGTTGGAATAATATTTGGTGTTCGTTCCGTTGGAGATGACAAAGATTTGAACATACTTAAAAAGACCTGTTCCTGCCCAGAATGAATCACGCTTATATCGATTAATTTGATTAAAGGCTTCTCGAATGGCAACTCCTCTTCGTTTCAGCTCGATATGCACTAATGGGAGTCCGTTTACTAGAATGGTCACATCA
>JAQVGE010000245.1 GCA_028696935.1 Minisyncoccota bacterium
CCATCCCCCTCATCGCCTCCATCGCAGTGCTGTACATGGGCTTAAGCTTCGCCGAGACCCTCTGCGCCCTCACCCTCAACGGCGCCGCCGCCATAGGCCGGGCGGACAGCATCGGCTCCCTTGAAGACGGCAAGGCCGGCGACATCCTCATATTGGATGCCCCGGAGGCTTCCCATCTGGCCTACAACAGTGGCATGAACCTTGTAGCGAATACGATAAAGAATGGAGTTCTGGTGTATTCCCGATGACCGCGGCGCGGCTAGCGTGCCCGCTTTCTGGTGAAAACATAGATAAGCACAGCCGAAATCACCCCCATAAAAGCCATGAGCAGAGCGGCAGTCGGTTGTTCCCTGTAGACCACCACACCGATAAAAAGTTGCCCGCAGGGCGATACGTATTGAATGAAACCCATTTTCTGGAGACTGATGCTGTTGGCCGCCTGGGCGAAAAAGAAGAGCGGAACCGCCGTCACCACGCCGGCCATGATCAATAGCACGGTTGTCAGGGCTCCCCCGTTCCAGAAAGCCCCCGCCCCCGCCGCCTGGCGAAAAACCAAGAAGGCCAGCGCGAAGGGCGCGGCGATAAAGGTCTCCACCGCCAGGCTTACCAGCGGCTCAATCCCCACCCCTTTTTTGAGCGCCCCGTACACGGCAAAGGTCACCGCCAGCAAAAGACTCACCCAGGGCACAGAGCCGTAGAGAATCGCCGCGCCTACAATGCCCGCGGTGGCCAGGGCTACCGCCAGCCTGGTCCAGGGATCCACCCGTTCCTTGAAGAACAGGGCGCCCAGCAACACCGATACCAGGGGATTTATATAGTAGCCCAAGGCAGATTCCACTACCCGTCCGATATTCACCGCCCAGATGTAGAGCCCCCAATTCGAGGTTACTACGATGGAGGCAAGGAAAACGAGGAAAAACTTTTTTTTCTGCTTAAAGAGTTTGCCGATGTCGGAAAAGCGTTTCCAGGCAAGCATCAATACAAAGCAGACCACCGCTGCCCAGAGAATCCTGTGGGCGAGTATCTGCAGGGACTCCACATGCTTGAGCTGCTTCCAGTAAAGCGGAAAGAGCCCCCACATTCCGTAGGCGGCAAAGGCCGCCAGCGTACCCCTGTTCTCCAGGGAGCGCCGGTGTTGGGGTTCAGGGTTGATGCTGCCGGTCTTCATGTTCCGCATGATATTCCTTTAGGCTTTTCTCGTCGAGTCCTCGGGCCTGTTCAGGTTTCATGGATATTTATACTATGTAAATTATGTCGACTATTTTTATGTGAGCGTATCGTAAAAAACGTTACATACTGGAATTATTTCAAATTTTAAAACAGTCATTTCAAAATTTAAGCGCTGATTGTACCACGATATCAAGATTCTGTCAAATTTTTTTGAATAAATATTGACTTCCGGCTCAAGGTAGGTTTCTATCAGACAGTACAGAGACTGCGAGTACTGTTAAGCGGTACGCAGCTCCAAGGAGGAATAATGAAACGTTTTTCCCTCATTCTGGTGCTCGCCCTCGTTGCGGCATCCATGGTCACCGCCCAGGACATCAGGGTCGGAGGCGTAGGTCCTGTAACCGGCGAAGCGGCCACCTTCGGTGTTTCCACCAAAAACGGCATCATGCTTGCCGCCGAGGAGTGGAACGCCAAGGGCGGCCTGTTTAACAACAGGAAGGTCAAGATCATCTTTGAAGACGACAAGGGCGACCCAGCGGAAGGCGCCACCGTCTATACCAAGCTGATCCAGCAGGACAACGTTGTGGCCATTATCGGCACCGTAATGTCCAAGGTAACATTGGCCGGAGCTCCCATCGCCCAGGCTGCCGGCGTCCCCATGATCAGCCCCACCTCCACCAACGAGATGGTCACCAAGGTAGGCGACTACATCTACCGCGCCTGCTTTATCGATCCCTTCCAGGGCACCGTGGGCGCCAATTTCGCCTTCAGGGATTTGGGAGCCAGAAAGGCCGCGGCCCTCTTCGATATCGGCAACGATTACACCAAGGGGCTTGCCGAAAACTTCCGGAACCAGTTCCTCAAGCTCGGCGGCCAGGTAGTGGCTTTCGAAGGCCACCCCTTCGGCGCCACGGACTTCAAGGCTCAGCTCACCAAGATCCTCGCCGGCAAACCCGACGTGCTCTACGTGTCGGATTACTATAACGACGTGGGCCTCATCGCCAAGCAGGCCCGCGAACTCGGCTTCACAGGCCCCATGGTCGGTGGCGACGGCTGGGATTCCCCCGACCTGGTCAAGATCGGCGGCAATGCCGTTAACAACGGCTTCTTCACTAACCACTATGCTGCCGCGGACCCCAGGCCGATAGTCCAGGATTTTGTCAAAAAGTACAAGGCCAAGTTCGGCGCCGAACCCGACGCACTTGCCACCCTTGCCTATGACGCAGCCAACATCATGTTCGACGCCATCAAGCGCGCCGGATCCACCAAGGGTGCAGCCATCCGGGACGCGCTCAAGGCCACCAACCTCAACGTCGTGTCCGGCCAGGTCACCTTCGATGCCAACCGCAACCCCATCAAGTCCGCGGTCATCATCGAAATGAAGGACGGCAAGCAGGTATATCGGACCACTG
>JAQVGE010000246.1 GCA_028696935.1 Minisyncoccota bacterium
GCAACGCGGGAAAAATCTGCCCGAAGCTCTCGCTCCAGAAAAAGCCGAAGCGGATATCCACTATTTTCTTGATCTGGTATCCGCTGAGCGGCTGCTCCGCCAGCAGTCCGAGGATGACATAATCCGTTTGCCTCACAAAGTTTTCCTCTCTATATCTTTTAGATATATTATAGCGTATAGATTACTGAATGCAATCAAAACCTGCCGTCCGGCGCAAAAAAGCCGCCCGAAGGCGGCTTCATAAAATAAAAGCGTTACTTGGCCGCGTTTGCAGCAACGGCAATTGCATCCCAAACTCCGGCGAACGGCGGCGCATAGCCAAAGTCCACAAACCCGAGCTCCTGCGTGGTCATGCCACGGTCGATCGCCACGGCAATGGGGTCGATCCGAATCGCCGTTTCCCGTTCGCCCATCAGCTGCGCGCCGAGAAGCACGCGGTCGCTTTCCCGGTAGCAGAGTTTAACCGCAATTTCGCAGGCGTTCGGATAATAGTGCGGATGCGAGTGTGCGCGGACGCTGACGCTCTTGCAGTCGATGCCCGCCGCCCTTGCTTCCGCCTCCGTCAACCCCGTTTTGGCAAACTCCAGGCCCAGGCAGCGCAGCATGGCGGAACCAAGCGCGCGATCGTAGGAAACGGTTTTCCCGCAGACGCTGTCCCCTGCGAGGCGCCCCTGCTTGTTGGCGTAGGTGCCGAGCGGCAGATACACCGGCTTTTGCAGCAACTTATGCCAGACCCCTGCGCAGTCCCCCGCGGCAAAAACATCCGGTTCGCTCGTTTTCATAGCGGGATCGGTGGCGATTGCACCGTTTGGCAGCTTTTCGAGTCCCTCTGCAAACGCGGTATTGGGCGTCACGCCGATGGAGACGATCACCACGTCCGCTTCATACTCCCCGTGTTCGGTCGTAACGCGCTCAACGGTTTCCCCGCCGGTAAACCCAACGACCCGTTCGCCCAGATTCACACATACGTTATGATTGGCCAGTTCGCCCTGCGCGGCGGCGGCAAACTCCGCGTCGAACCCCGGCAACAACTGATCCGCCGCTTCCAGAACGCGAAGGTTTCTCACCTTTTGCAGAATGCATGCCTCGGCAAGCTCCAGCCCGATCGCCCCGCCGCCGACAATGACCACGCTGCCGCGCGTGCGCTTGACCGCCGCGCGCAGACGTTCCGCATCCTGCGGAGTTTTCAGCGTAAAAATATTCCCGAGTGTTTCGCCGGGCACTTGCAGCTTTCTTGGCGACGCGCCGCTGGCGATGAGCAGACGGTCGTACCCCGCGTAGAATGCGTTGCCGGAAAGATCTCTGCCAAGCACTGTTTTCTTTGCAAAATCGATTCGTTCCACCGTATGCCCGAGGCGCATTTGGATGCCGGCCTTTTCAAAGTCCGCAACCGAGCGGATGCGAACGAGGTCAAGATCGTTGTTGAGCCCCGCAACATAAAACGGCAGCCCGCACGCGCCGTAGGAAACCTCGAGCGTCTGCTCCAGAACGGTGACCTCACAGTCCGGCATCCTGCGTTTCACGCGTGAAGCCGCGCTCATTCCGGCAGCGTTTGCGCCGATAACCACAAATTTCATACCTGTGCCTCCTTTATCCGGATTCGGGTCGGCCCATGCCGGTGCTTTTCTTTATTCTACCACAGCCGGGCGACAGGCGATATCTTTCGCAGATGCACGCTGCCGAAAAGTGGTATTATAAGGGTGAACGCTGCGACCAATGCGTTTTCAGACCAAATAGGAGGTACTGTTTTTATGATAAGCAAATTGCTCAATAATGGCCGGACGCTCGCGCTGCGGCTGGAAGTCGGCGAGGAAATCGTTGGCAGCGTGCTCGCGGCCGCCAAGCAATATTCCGTCGCTTCCGGAACCGTCAGCGGGCTCGGCGCGGTCCGCTCCGCCGAAATCGGCCTGTTCGATCCGCAGGAACAAAAGTATCACAAAACGGCGCTCACGCAGCCGCTGGAGATTGCAAGCCTTGTCGGAAACCTTTCCACAAAGGACGGGGAGCCCTATGCGCATCTGCATATCGTACTTGGGGATATTCACGGCCATACGTATGGCGGGCACCTTTCCAGCGGAGTGATCGGCGCGACGGCGGAGATTTTTATACAGATCTTTCCGGACGCCGTCGAGCGCGTCTTCTCGGATGAAATCGGCCTGAACCTGCTGGCTTTGTAATCCTTGCCCCGAAGCGCGCGCATCCCCGGCGGGTTCCGCCGGGGATGCGTTTTTATGGTCCGCTTCAGGAAAGGAAAAGCGACAAATCGTCCTCGGCCGTTCCAATGCCGGCGATGCCGAAGTTTTCCACCAGCACCTTCGCCACGTTCGGCGAAAGAAAACCCGGCAGCGTCGGTCCCAGGTGGATATTTTTGACGCCGAGCGAAAGCAGCGCGAGCAATACGATAACCGCTTTCTGTTCGTACCAGGCAATGTTGAACGCCAGCGGCAGTTCGTTGACGCTGTTCAGCGCGAACGCCTCCGCAAGCTTCTGCGCAATTACCACGAGCGAATAACTGTCGTTGCATTGCCCCGCGTCCAGTACGCGCGGAATACCGCCGATATCGCCGAGATTCAGCTT
>JAQVGE010000247.1 GCA_028696935.1 Minisyncoccota bacterium
TTATTGATGCTATTATAAAAGAATATTTAGAACCTGAATTTCCTCAAATTGAAATGACAGTAATATTTAAAAATGATCCAAATAAAACTGAATATAAGCTATTAACTATAGAAACGCCATTTGATTGTGGACGTTCTGTAATATGGAAATACAGGTCTTCATATAAACAACTACTATATAAAGAAATAACAATGAATAAATGGAATTATAAGTTAACGGACTGGAAAGATAAAAATCATACTAATTTAATGAAAAACATTGCTTGTTATAATAAAACTTTAAATAAACTTACTTTAGATGGAGAAACTGAAAGTTCTTTTATCATTGCTAAAAGTTTTACTATTAAAGGCGGAGGCCATTGTGATACAATTGAAGAAGGAAAAGGAAGTATAGGTTCTGTTAATGTTGCAGAAAAAGAATTTAATGAATCTATTATTATAAAAGAATTTTTCTAATAAAAGGAGTAGAAAACTATTTTGAATTGCTTCTCTTTAAAAGACTTCGTTAAAAATGAAAAGCTCATAGATGAAAAATTATTTCCTTTTCAAGATAAAAATTATGTTAATAATAGCTATGAATACATAGAAGAATATGTATTAAGATCAATATCTATAAGCTCTCCTATAGATGAATTAATTCTTTTTAAAAATTATGTTACAAATGTAGTAAATAATTATAAAATTTTGTATTTAAATAACAAAAAAACTTCGTATAAAGATATTAGACAGTTTGTTGATACTACAACATCGATTATAAATTTTTGCATTAAAAGCTATTTAAAAACTGGAAATTTTGATTTATCAATAACGCTTTTTATAGAACAATTTCTTAAATTGTTCTTTTCTGATATAGATGATTATGTTATTGTTTCGATAAAATGCGGAAGAAAATATGATTATTTTAAAACGAAATGTGTAATTGAACCTATTATAAGTAATAAAGATAATAAAATTTCTAAAAAAGAAGCTTTAATATTTTCAAACTTTATACAAACTCTTTTTGGCTATAGCAATAAAAAATCTATTTTGTCAATATCTATAGTTTTTTCTGAATTATGGTTAAATGATTGTAAAGAAAATCTTTATCCTTCTTTATATAATGATATATTAATGCCAAACTTCTTTGAAGAATTTTTAGTATCTTATTCAAATTTGTTAAATGAAAGAAAAAGAATATTAGATCAAAGATTTAATATAAAACTATTTTATAAAGAAGAAATAACTGGTAATACAATTTTAATAGACAAAATTATTAGTGACAGTATTAAAGAAGAAAATTATAATGAAAACTATAATATGACAGAAGAACATGATTCTGTTGAAGATTTAGAAGAAGATGAAGAAAATATTAATATAGAATTTGCTAAATATTTATCTATAATTGATGACGAATGCTCTAGTATGACTTCAGATTTATGCAAAAAGCTAAAAATAAATGATTATAATAATATTCAATTAGATACAGAATATATCAGAAAATTAATAAAAGAAGGGGCTGTTCCAGTTTTATCTGAATACTTTAAACTTTATTCTGAAGATGCTAATTATTTTAGCGATATTAATATTATACAAAATCTTGTAAAAAAATATTATCACGAAAATAGTAAAGAAAATAATTTAATGGTATCTGAAATTATTGGCATAGAAAATGTTATTAAAGAAGAAAATATAAATAAAAATAAGTTTAAATTTCTTAAAATGACAAGTGATATTTATGATCATTTATCTAATTCAGTAAAAGATTCTATAAATGAAGATTCAGTTTTAAATGAAATTAACTTATTTGTCAAAAAAAGAAAATATGATATAAATGTAAATTGTGTTAAAGAGATAAAGGAAGATGATGCGTTAGATATTTTAGTTATAAACTTAAAAAATTCAGATAATTACGAATCTAAAATTAAGCTATTTACAAACAAGGGGAAATTTGTTAAAATGATAATTGAAGAGGAGTGAAAATGACATATTTTGATTTTGCAATAAAAAATAAAATAGAAAAAATTTCTGAAAAAGAGAAAAAAACTAAAAGTCCTTTTGATAAAATATTTTCAGTCTTTAATATTATTAATACTAAAGATAAAAATTTTAATGAATCTTTAGATTCTTTATTTAAAGAATATGAAGAAGGTGATTTTTCTTTTATAACTTGGGCAATTAATCATTATTTAGTTTATAATAATTTTTTAAGAGAAAATGTAGAATTATTTTTAAATGTTAAAGAATTTTTAAAAGATAAAAAATATGTTTATTTCTTTGTTGAATATTGTATTAAAAATAATGTAAAATTTCCTAAATTTATGCAATGGTATAAAAGCGACATAAATAATGAAATAAAAACTTATTCTGAATTTTTAATTGATAAGTATAAGTTAAAAGAAGAAGATCTAAAAGAGTTTTTAGATTATATGAGCAATAAAGGTATATCATTAAAAGAAATTTGTTTAAATTTAAATTTTATAAATGAATAAAAAGGAGAAATTAAAATGTTAGAAACCCTAGAAAAAAAGAAAGAAACTATTACAGTGAAGTTTGATCAACTAGTTGAAAATTTAAACGAAAGAAAAGCAAAAATTGAA
>JAQVGE010000248.1 GCA_028696935.1 Minisyncoccota bacterium
CAAAAGAAGGCCAAGATTCTAAATGAACAGATTTTTCTGAATCCTTAAAATCATTCTTAGTAACTTTTTGCCAAATATTTTCAGCTATAAAAGGCATAAAAGGGGCTATAAGCTTACTCAAATTAAGGAAAATAAAACGCATTGTGGACAAAGCAAAAATTTTACTTTCAATATCCTCGCCCTTCAATCTATCTCTACTCCTTCTTAAATACCAAGTAGAAAATTCATCAATAAAAACAGTTATCGGTCTCATAGCTTTAACTGGATTATAGGCCAGCATTGACGACTCTACTTCCGAAATTAAAATATTTAATTTTTCTATTATCCATAAATCTAAAATATCAGAACTTTTTTGATAATTATCAAAATCAGTTTGATCTAAATCATCCTCATACATCTGATAGAAATTATAAATATTATTTAATAACATAATATTTTTCCTCAAAGAGTCGGCCACTCCTTTTTCAGAAAAATTAAAATTTTCAGCCGACACAACTGGCGAGGAAAGCAAATAAGCCCTTAAAGAATCAGCTCCATACTTTTCAATAATCATCATTGGATCAGGATAATTTTTTAATTTTTTAGACATTTTCTTGCCGTCTTCAGCCAAAACCATGCCATTAACTATAACATTTTTGAAAGGATTAGATCCAAAAAGGCCAACCGCTATAACGTGCAAATAATAGAACCAAGCTCTAGTTTGGTCAATTCCTTCAGCAATAAATTCAGCCGGAAAATTCTTTTCAAATTTTTCTTTATTTTCAAAAGGATAATGAAGCTGAGCATAAGGCATAGAACCACTTTCAAACCAACAATCTAAAACATCGGGGATCCTCTTCATTTTACCTTGGCAACTAGGACATTCAAATTCAATTTTATCAACTACATCCTTATGTATATCATTTATTTTTTGCCCACTTAATTTTTCCAATTCCTCTACCGAACCGATAACTTTTCTTTCGCCACAAGCACACTCCCAAATAGGCAAAGGACTAGCCCAGAATCTCTGACGAGAAATTGACCAATCACGAGCACCCTCCAACCAATTACCAAAACGACCTTCCTTTAAATAATCTGGTGACCAATTAATATTTTTAGCCTCTCTTAATAAATCATCTTTTATTTTAGTTACATTCACAAACCAAGACGAAGTAGCATAATTAATTAAAGGAGTATCACAGCGCCAACAATGAGGATAGCTATGTTCATATTTTTCCTTGGAGAATAACAACCCTTTTCCAGCTAAATACTTAATAATCTCAATATCAGTTGTCATATGATCACCACTAGGTTTAACATTAAGTCCCTTAAAATCTAAAACCTCACTTTTGAAATGGCCATCAATATCTACGTGCTGAACAAAGGCTAATTTTTTTTCTTTACCTAAATTCATATCATCCTGACCAAAGGCTGGAGCAATATGAACTATTCCGGTTCCCTCTTCAGTGTTAACAAAATCGGCTGAATAAATTTGCCAAGAATTTTCTTTGTTTTCTAATTTTTCATTATTTAAATAATAATCAAACAAAGCTTCATATTTTTTGCCTAATAATTTTTCACCTTTAAACTCTTCTACTATTTCAAATTGTTTATCTTTTAAAATTTCAGCCAATCTTTCCTTGGCTAATATGTAATTTTCAATTACACCATCTTCTTTTTTGTGAGATATTTTAACATAGTCAATATCATTACCCACAGCCAAAGCTACATTACCAATAA
Source organism: Minisyncoccota bacterium (assembly GCA_028696935.1). Next base: position 1,720 of record JAQVGE010000248.1, read on the forward strand.
GTGTCCAGGGAGTAGTGGTCCAGGCTAAAACAAAAGTATCGTCTTCATCTGCTAATTTAAATTTAGCAATACAAGACAAATCTTTTATATTTTGATAACCCTCAGTTACTTCTGATTGTGAAAGCGTTGTTTCACAACGAGGACAAACATGCATAGAACGATAATCTTTATAAATCAAACCCTTATCGAATAAAGTTTTAAAAACCCACCAAATAGACTCCATATACTCCAAGTCCATGGTATGATAAGCATTTTTTTGATCAACAAAACGTCCAAGTTTGTCAGAAACTTTATACCATTCTTGAGCATACTCTAGAACCTTAGATCGACAAGAACTATTAAATTTTTCTACACCCAGCTCTTCAATTGCTTTTTTACTTTTACTTCCCATTTCTTTTTCAACTATATTTTCAATCGGAAGACCATGACAATCCCAACCCCACTTTCTTTCTACCCTATAACCTTTCATTGTAAAAAAACGAGGCATTAAATCTTTTAAAATTTGACCAACAATATGCCCATAATGAGGAGTTCCGGTAGCAAAAGGAGGTCCATCATAAAAGACATAATCACCTTGAGGTGCTTCACGCTCAACTGATTTAGAAAAAATATTGTTTTTTTTCCAAAAATCCAAAACGTCAGACTCCATTTGAGGAAAAGACGTTGTTTTTGTTTTATTTTGTTCTTCGTTCATATAGAAAATTTAAATATTTAAAATACTTAGATATTATACAAGATTTATTATTATTTTGCCAATTATTACGAATAATTAACTTAGATAAACACAATTGACTTTTAATTTGAAATATGTTATAAACGAATGTTAAATGAGTTGTATTGTTGAACTTTAAAA
>JAQVGE010000249.1 GCA_028696935.1 Minisyncoccota bacterium
AAGGTTGTAAAAAACAAGGTCGCTCCACCGTTTAAATCCGCTGAATTCGATATGCTTTATGGCGAAGGTATTTCCAAGGAGGGGTCCCTGCTGGATCTTGCGGTGGATCGAAAGATCATCATCAAGAGCGGCGCGTGGTATGCCTATGGCGACATGCGCATGGCGCAGGGGCGCGACAATACCCGTACGTTCCTGAAGGACAACCCCGAACTTTCCCAAAAACTGGAGAAGCAGCTCCGCGCCATGTTTGAAGAGGAGCGCAAGAAGGCCGCTGCCGAACAGGAAGCCAAACGGAAGGCCGCCCAGAGCGCATTTGCCGCTGCTGAAGCAGCCGCGTCGGCGGCGCCTAAGAAGTAACCGCCGGATCCCCGAGTTTACAGTAAAGCAGCCGTCGTTTCCTGCAACGCGGCTGCTTTTGATTTTATTTCTGAGCCCATATCGCTCTTTGCAAACCGCGGCCCGATTTCAGTATCGATTGGAATACAGCGTCATCCCCGTTCCGGTATCGAGAATCAGGATGCCGGGATGTAGCCGCCCAATCTGATATCCAACATAGATGTCGCCGGCCGCGCCGGAAATATTGACGATTTGTATGATATAGAAAAACCAAAAATACGTTTCGTAAAAGGAAATGTTCAGCGCGGCCAGAATCGCGCCCAGAATCACAACCGGCGCAAACGCAATAATCAGATATTGCCTCCGCCCAAACAACGCCTCGCTCGAAGCGTAAGCATAAAGCCCCGTAAAGCCATAGCGTGGTTTCACACCGGAAAAGCTCTTCATGAACACGCCGTGAATCAGTTCGTGAAGCACCGTATAAAGCAAAACGGAAACCAGAAACAGCAGCGTATTGAGAATGGTATGGATTCCCAGCGAGCCGCTGAAAGGCGGACACAGCGCAAAGCCCAGCACGCCCATGCCGATTGCAATCGCAAAGGCCAGCGCATTGACCATGATCGCCTCTCTCCGGTTTTTCATGAGGTCGATCCGTTTGATTTCCCGATAGCCCTCGGGCAATCGTCTCATGGCCGCTCCTCCTGCTTTTCAGGATTCCGCCAGTAACGGCTGCCGTCCTTCATCCGCTGCAGCCAGCCGCTTTCAATCAGTCCCCGCCGAAGAACGAAATAATCCTGGAACGTATGCCAGCTCGAAAGAATCGCATTGACTTCGTGTTCGGTATAATCCCTGCCGCACTCAAATTTCCCCGCAAGGTATGCGTATACCTGCTCGCGGGGAGCCTGTTTGGAAGGCAGCAGCTTCAGCCTGCCATCCTCGTCCAAAAACCGTCCAACTCCCTGTTGCATGACATCGTCCCCCCTGCCGCGCGCGTACCAAGCTATCTTTTTTATGCAGAGCCGCGCAATTTCCGCTACGGCAATGTTCTCATAAAACGCTCTGAAAAACAACCATGCACATGTGAATTTTGCATAAAATTAACTCTACGCTGCATGGAGTTTTCTGCTTGCGGCGTTGCTTTCTGGTAAATGTCGGTCCGCTATGGTATGATGACATATCAAATAGCCTGGAGAACGTATGAAATATCTCGTTTGTCCGCGTTGCCGGAATTTAACGTCCCGTTCGTCTGCGTTTTGCCTGTTCTGCGGTAAAGCGCTTCAGCGCGTCGCAAGAAGGATTCCGCCGGAATCCCCCGCTTCTCCACGCACGGCATTGACCAATTCGGCCGTCGCGCAGCGTGCGCTCAGTATCTGCGCCCTTTTGCTTTTCCTCATCGTCTGCGCTCTTCCATGGGTTAACGGACGGACTATGCCGCAAAACGCGGCCCTCCCCGATGCGCCCTCAACGATCTTCGCGCCCGGTTCCGATACTCCGGCCGGCGATTCTCCTTTTACCGCGGAGTCCCCCGAAAATGTGTTCTCCGCAAGCAGTGGGCAATACCCCGTCATACTCTTTGTTTCCGAAGTAACGAGCGATGATCCGGCGGCAAAATCCGCTGCTGACGCGCTGAGCGGCGAACGGTTCGACGGAACGCTGACCGTTGCCGTCGATGCAGAGGGCTCCGGTACCGTTTCGATTGACCAGGCGTTTTTTTCGCCGGAAGAAATCCTGGTTTCCGCCTTTCAGGATGAAAGCGGCAATCGCTCGGACAACACGCTCTACGGCGTTGCCCAGCAAAACGGAGTCAAGCTCTCCATCGTTTGCGTTTGCGCGGACGGCGGTATTTCAGGTTTTATCTGGATGGACAACGCACTGACGCATATTGAGTTTTTTTACTTCAGTTGACGCTTTCACAGTGCAGCTTCTTCTTTCGCAAAAAACACGGCGTATGGTATACTGAATATGAAACCAAGTTGTCCGGTGCAGGCACCGGGCGGAATCGGAGGCTGCGAAAGATGAAACTGCTGTTTGCCATCGTACAAAACGACGACCATAAGGCGCTGACCTACGCGCTGATCGAGCGCAATATCAGCGTAACGCGCATCGCGAGCACGGGCGGATTCCTGCGCGGCGGCAACTCCACGCTTATGATCGGCGTGGAAACAGACCGGCTTTCGGAGGCGCTCGAAATCATCCGGGAGCATTCGAGCCGCAGGCAGGTCGTTACTGTTCCC
>JAQVGE010000250.1 GCA_028696935.1 Minisyncoccota bacterium
ATAAGCTTGGAAGAAAGGATAAAACGAATAAATTCATTAGTTATTTCTAATTATTACATATCATTTTATAGCATCGTATCAGAAGGGGTACATTCTTCTCCTAATGTATTGAATAGATATTTAATGTTTTATGAAAATGGTTTGGTTCAAGAAATACATTGGGGTCCTAAAGCAGAAAAGTGTGAAATTCACACACTGATTGCTGCTATTCATTTTATGATTATAAATATTGAGTATATACATAAATATTTTAAATATCCTGAAAAAGATACCATATCACAATATAAAGATAAGCTTAAACAAATAGGTGATAAATATAATTATTTTTCATAGGTTAATATTATTTTATCAAATAAACAATAAGCGGTGGTTAATATGGATAATTCTCAAATAAAATCAAGAATTGAAGCTATTCTAAAACAGGATGATAGGCTTTGGAATGAAGAAAAGACAGAGTTAAATCAAACTCTTCTCTTAGATCTTGTTGATAAGATAGATGAAAATATAATTGATTTATTGCTCCAGGACAATGATTTAAGAGAAAAGTTTTTTGTTAAGGTTAAAGACGTATATGTATTTAAAACTAATGACTTTAAATTCTTCATGGAAGAACACAAAGTTGACAATAGTTTTACTCAATATAAAAACCAAATTGGTTTAACTGATGGTAAAAGGTTTATTAAAGATACTAATGATGTTGTATTGGATTTCCCGTATAAGGATTGTGTCCTGGAAGGTGGCCAAAGCACTGAAGAAGGTATAGACAATTATTACGAATATTCAGAGAAAAATTCCGAATATGAAGAGAAGCAAGCAAAACGTAAAGAAATATTTTTTAATCAAATATTAGCAGAAGATGAGATTGATAGACTTTTTGATGAAAAAGCGTTTGTTAACTGGAAAAGATTTACAAAAGATGGTGAACAAAAGGTTAGTGAAATAAAAAGAGATGATAGCGGAATCATTAGAGAAAATATGATCATCAAAGGAAATAACTTACTTGCCCTACATTCATTGAAGAAACAGTTTTCAGGGAAAATTAAATTAATCTATATTGATCCGCCATATAATACTGGCAATGACGAATTTAAATACAACGATCACTTTAACCATTCAACCTGGCTTACTTTTATGAAAAATAGACTAGAAGTAGCTCAGAATTTATTAAGGGATGATGGTTTTATAATAGTTCAATGTGATGATAACGAACAAGCCTATTTAAAGGTCTTAATGGATGAAACTTTGAAGATGTCTTTTCTTACTTCTATATGTGTACAAATGTCTTATGTAAGTGGGGAAAAAATGGCTCATATTGATAAAAAGCCCCCAAAAATTAAAGAATTTTTACATGTTTTTGCTAAAAAAGAAGGCATAAAGATTAAACCTCAGTATACTACCAAAGGTGTAGATTTTGAATACAATAAATTTATAGATAAAAAAGGTAGTGAAGATTTTAATGATTGGGAAATTGTACCTCTTAATGAAGTCTTGAAAAAATATAAAATAACTGAAGATGAACAAAAAGAGGAATTTATGCTTAAAAATGCATCAATTATTTTTAATAGAGTACGAAACAAGTCAAGTGTATTCAAAAAAACTCTTGGAAATAAAAAACTACAAAAAATCACAACAGCTACGGGATTAGAAAAATGGGCGTGGAATGGGCGTGAAGTAGTATTTTTGTCAGACAGGATTATTACTGATCATGAAGGAAATTTAACCTATAGGCAAGCACTTGGTGATATTTGGGATGATATTCCTATTGTAAACCTATATTTAGAAGGCGGTGTAAAATTGCTTAAGGGTAAAAAACCTGAATTTCTTCTTTGTCGCCTCATTGAAATGTTAACTAATAAAAATAATATTGTACTAGATTATCATCTTGGAAGTGGAACGACCTGTGCAGTGGCTCATAAAATGGGACGGCAATATATTGGTATTGAACAACTTGATTATGGTGAAAATGATTCTGTTACTCGTCTACAGAATGTTATAAATGGAGACCAAACTGGCATTTCAAAATCTGTAAATTGGCAAGGCGGTGGAGCCTTTATCTATTTCGAACTTGCGAAATGGAATGAAAAGGCAAAAGAAGAAGTCCTGGCTTGTGATAATTTGGAAGAATTAGTGAAATTGTTTGATACTCTCTATGAAAAATATTTCTTAAACTATAACCTTAAAATAAAAGAATTCAAAGAAAAAGTTATTAAAGAAGATAAATTTAAAAGCTTATCTTTAGATGAGCAAAAGAAAATGTTTTTAACCATGCTTGATCTTAATCAAATGTATGTACAAAAATCAGAAATGGCTGATAAAAGGTTTGGCATTAGTGAGAAAGACCAAAAACTTACATCATTATTTTACGCTAGTGGGGAATAATTATGACATATACATATATGAATTATCTTTATAAATCATTTGGTGTTTTAATATGAAAAATTCTCAAATAAAATCAAGAATTGAAGCTATTCTAAAACAGGATGATAGGCTTTGGAATGAAGAAAAGACAGAGTTAAATCAAACTCTTCTCTTAGATCTTGTTGATAAGATAGATGAAAATATAA
>JAQVGE010000251.1 GCA_028696935.1 Minisyncoccota bacterium
TTCAGAATCATTCTGCACAATAATATCCATATCGGCTTGGCCCATATATGATCTTATCCAGCCTATTGACCCGGCTATATAAGTTTTACCAAAACCTACTTCCGCAAATATACCCAAACTGCCGCCCGATAAAACATCTATTAAAGCGCCGACTTGTCCTAAACTGCCGCCTTCCGTTTTATAAGTAAACCCTTTCGTGTATTCCGTAAATGATTTTTCAGCCAATTCGACAACCTCAGCCAGCGCATTAAATGCGGCGTCATAATTTATATATTTCAAATAATTAGATTCAATGTTGCTGCCTATAATATATTCATCATTCAAAGTACCGTTTTTCATCGCTGATTTGCCGCTTAATACGTCTTTTATCATCTGCTGCATCGTTTGATTGCTCAAAAGGCCAGAAGCTAATAAATCCCTCTGGTTAAACAACATTAAAGCAGCAAGACCTCTTTGCTCCGCATCGGCACTCATCAGTAATTCATTTATTTTGTCGGCAATCTCTTTTGCTTTATCCGGCGTTGTTTCTGTTTCCGATAACAATTCTTGAGCAGTTTCCAACAAGTTTCTTATAGGTTCAGTTTGCAATCTTCTATTTTCATTAAATATTTGATTATTTATAAACGTGCTTATAAGTTTATTGTTTTGGAACTTAGTTGATTGTTCATTAAGATACTGTACTTTATCGGAACGTTTACTTAATTCACTTATAATTTGATCTTTACTGACCATATAGTTTTTAATTTCCGAAAATATACCGTTCAAATTAGCGCCTAACTGTATTCCGGATTGTGATATTTTGTTCAAATTTATAAACAAACCCGTTATATCATTAACTGAATTACTCATATTATAAACGTCATTTACGGTAAAATTTGCATTCATTTTTTTAACAATCGCTTGGATTATCGGTTCATTACCGGCGGCATAATTGGCAGCTAAACTTGCCAACTGCGAAAGTTGTTCCGTACTTGATGCGTTGATATTCATTTTGTTGATAATATTAACAACATCAAAACTTGTAACAGGAACATTGCTAAGATTATTTAATAGCTGACTATTTACAAGTATTATCAAAGTTGATAAATCATTAAACGTCGCATTTAATCCTTCGCTGTTACTTCTTGAAGCGATTGCGTCGATTACCTGTTGGACATTAAATTGCCCGTTCGAATCGCTGTATTTTGCTATAAACGAAATAATACTTGCTTTAGTCTGCATATTTAATGTTGTGTTTCTTGCCGTTATTGCCTGCTTTATATTACTCCACGTATTTTGCCGCAACCCGTTATAGTTTTGCGCAGTATTGTATAAACTCAATATAAATGCATTATTTGTTGCGACACCTTCGGCGGTTGTGGTATCCGAAAAACCGATTTGTATTGCAGCATTATATGCCAACATTAAATTTTGTATGTTTGCGGCAGAATCTGTTTTATAGCTTGCAAGCGCCGGCATATTACTGCTGATAATTTCACCGAAATTCTGACTGTTTGAAATTTGAGCCACCGCACCCATTGCAATCATAAAATTCTGTAAAGAAGATACGTCGCTTGCAACGCTTTGCTCATAAATCGTATTGCCGTTTTGAGTAAGCACAAAACCTGTTTCTCTGTTATTTAACATCTGATAATTTACCTGAATATTTAAACCGTTCGCCTCCAACATATTATTTATACCGTTTACCGTATTGCTTATACGTCCGGCAGTATTTTGGGTATTATTGATATTTTGTATATTTTTAGTATAGTTGTTATTTGTAAAATCGGCTCCTGCGCCGTCAGGCGTTAAGAATTCAACCCAAACTTCGGCCATTTCCGGGCTTACACCAAACGGAATTAATACAAATTGTTTAATAGCTCCTTCTTTAAACCATTCTTCAAAAGCTCCATGCCCAATTCTCTGGGCAACGTTAAAGATTTCATTATTTCCAAGCTGCTGAATTTTTTCCATTACACTTTTAAAGCCTTTTCCTATTGCAGTGCTTCCGATTTTAGCGGTTGCCCCGCTAAACAGTCCTTTTATCCCTCCTGCCACTCCTTGGGCAATAGGCATGCCTAAAAACATAATAACACCAAATTGTAAACTTTGTCCCGGATTAACCGCTAAAAGATTGCCTTGTTGTCCGGCAGATTGAATATCCTGAAAAGTATTTCCAAAGAAATTTGTAAATCCATTAGAGCCAAAAGTTTTGTGAAGCCACGGATCCGCTACATAAACCAACCAATCTCCGGCAAGCGCCCCCATCCCGTTCATAGCGGCGTTAAGACCAAACATCGAATACATATGTCCTGAAAATCCCTGTAATGCACCAAGCCAAGCAGTTAAACTTGAACTGACTCTGCCGCCTACTCCGCCGCCAAGCAATAATGTCTGCATATTTCTCAAAGCACCCAAAATACCGGATTGTCCTCGGATAACGCCGTCTTTCAATACTCCTGCATTACCCCAAATGCTCTTGAAAAAATTAGATGCTCTTTTCCCAATACTTATTTTTACCGCGTTCTTTGCAGCTCCGCCGGTAACTTCCAAACCTGCTTTTATAACATCTGCAGATAAACCA
>JAQVGE010000252.1 GCA_028696935.1 Minisyncoccota bacterium
CACGGCTTTGATTGATAAAAAAATAGAGCTCCTCAAAGCTAAAAAGCAAAGCTACACTCAGCTCAAACAAGCTCTCATCAATGAAGTGGTTACCAAGGGACTTGATACAACTGTAGAGATGAAAGACAGCGGTATAGAGTGGATCGGACAGACTCCGAATCATTGGGAAGTAAAGAGAGGTAAAGATTTATTTCATTATATAAAAAAAATCAACAAACATTTAGAATGTAAAAATGTTCTATCTCTTACATATAATGGAGTTATAAATAAAGACTACGAAACAAAAGTAGGACTCAATCCAGAGAGTTATGAAACTTATCAATTTGTCGATAAAGATGATTTAATTTTTAAACTAATTGATTTAGAAAATATCAAAACAAGTAGAGTTGGAATAGTTCACGAACATGGAATAATGAGTTCAGCTTATATCAGATTGAAATCAAATAGATCATTTAATAAGTTTTTTTATTATTTGTATTTTTACTATTACAAAATCAACTTGTTTAATTATTTAGGAGGTGGAGTTAGATCAACAATAAATTTTTCAACATTATTAGAAATTTTTATAATTATCCCACCCAAATCCGAACAAATCACCATCGCCAATTATCTCGATGAAAAAACAAGTAAGATAGATCAGGTCATCAAAAAAATAGATACAAATATCTTTGCTTTACAGGAGTTTAGAAAAACTCTTATCAATGATGTTGTTACTGGCAAGGTAAAGGTTTTATAATTTTTAAAGGACAAACTATGAAAGAATTACAATTACAAGATAAATATTTGGTTCACTTCCTCTGCGAAAGGTCAGACGGACTACAATTTTGTGAATCCAAAGCAAACACCGTGTCAGATGATCTTTTTTTGGAATCTGATTTGATTTCTTTTTTGTCAGAAACTGAACTTAACAAAGACAACTACAAAAAAGTTTTGAGAGATTTTGGCGGAGATGAAAAGAAACTCATCAAAGAGCTTACAGTTGAGTTGATAGAGAGAAGAAAAGATGCCACTAATATGGCGATATTTATTAATAATAACAAAACTTTTACTTTCAAAGGGTTCAAATTTCATTTATTTTATCCAAGTGGTGGTGAATTTGATGGAGGAAAGTTGTTTGATAAAAATATTTTTTCAGTAGTGCAAGAATTAACTTATTCTTTTAAATATCAAGGCAAAACTGTGTTTACTTTTCGTCCTGATATTTGTTTTTTTGTAAATGGAATGTTCTGGGGATATAGTGAATTAAAGTCAAATTATAATAATCAATCGGCTTACAAACAAGGCAGAAAAAAAGTTGTTAAAGATTATCTGGAGGCAAGCTTGGAATACCTAAAAATTGCTCATGGAAATGATCTTAATCAAACTATTAGAAAAGACTTTTTAAAGATTTTCGAAAAAGCCGTTCATATTACTACGACTGATTTTGGTGAGACTTATGTGATGAGAAATATTTCAAGGTATTTAGAAGAAATTAAAACACTTCAAGAAGATGGGAGACATGATTTTGAATATTACGAGAAAAAAGCGATACATGATTTTAAGGCCTATCCTGTAAGCGATAAGCATTTGGATAAAGTGGCTCAATTTGAAGAAGTTTTTAAGGCTTTGTATAGTAAGGAAATGATAGAAAAAGAAATTTTGTATTATAATTTTATTGAAAGAGAAGTAGTAAAAACTGGCGGTAAAAAAGAAACTAAAAATGAAAAAGGAATTTTAATTGCGCCAAGACCAAAACAGAAATTTGGAACAGACAAGATCGTTGCCAAAATTGATGAATTTTTAGAGCATGAGCAAGATGACAATTATTTTATTAAAAAGTTAGAAGCTGAACTTTCGAGATTAGGGATCTCTGAAGCAAGAAAAAAAGAGCTGGTGGAAAAAAGACAAAAATACCAAAATAATAAAAATATTTATTCTTTACTTTTACAGTATGCAGCAGGGTTTGGAAAGTCAAACATTATTGGTTGGACAACCTTACAGCTCAAAGATCTTAAGAAAAACGGAAGCTATATCTATGATAAAGTAATGATTATTGTGGATAGAATCCAGCTCAGAGATCAGATCGGCGACAAGATGTTCAATATGAATGTCAATAACAAAATGTATATTGAAGCGAGCAATAAGAGAGAATTTTTAGAAGCTCTTTCAAGTGATACAAGAATTGTCATCGTAAATATTCAAAAGTTTGCCAGTATTAAAGAAATTTTGACAAGCGATGTTGTGGATAAATTGGCAACACTCAGAATTGCTTTTTTGATTGATGAAATACATAGGTCAAATTCAGGAGCGCAACATGAGGAAATGATTAGCTTGTTTGATGAATTGCAGGCGAGTTTTGACAATGATACAAAGTACGTAAAAACCAAGAAAAAGAAAAACTTAATTGTTGGTTTTACAGCTACTCCAAGTGATCATACTTTGGCGAGATTTGGCGAATATAATAAATATGCGGAAAGCGAAAAGTTATGGATTCCTTTTGATAGTTACACTATGAAAGAGGCAATTGAAGATGGATATATTTTAAATCCACTTAGGGGAATTATACCCGTTTCTGCCAAGA
>JAQVGE010000253.1 GCA_028696935.1 Minisyncoccota bacterium
ATGAAAGCTCTAATCCAGTCACAGACTATTCTTGTCAAAATAACAGCGTTTCTTCTGTGGGGTCTTTGTTTTTTAATAATGATGGTCTTTTGGGTAAGTCCTTGGGTTTTGATGGTTTAAATTCTTATTTAAAAATAAGCAACCATTCTAGTTTAAACCCTGGTAGCGGATTAAGTCTCCACTCCTTGGTTAGGAGTAATATTTCGGGAAAGACACAAAGCATATTTTCTAAGGGTTCTTATAGTTTAAAAATTGGACCAGATAATTTTCCTTACTTTGAAATGCTTAGTGGTTTAGAAAACATAAATTATGTTGGTCGTCCTGGAATTGAATCACAGATAAATTCAACAATTGTTTTTGATGGTTCTTCATATGTTGCTGCCGCTACTTCTGGTAGAGTTTACCGTTATCAAGAAAATAATGATTGGATTGATACCGGGAGACTGGGAACTAATACTTATATTTGGTCAATGGTTGAGTATAACGGCCAACTTTATGCCGGAACAGGTACGAGCGGTAAAGTTTATCGTTACGAGGGTGATAATAATTGGGTGGACATTGGTCGATTGGGTGTAGCAACTTATGTTTATTCTTTGGCAGTTTATGATGGCAAGCTTTATGCTGGCACCAATGATGCTGGTCAGGTTTTCCGTTACGATGGTGATAATAATTGGGTTAGCTTAGGTCAAATTGCTACCAACACTCAAATAAGATCAATGGTTGAGTTCGGTGGAAAATTATATGTTGGAGCTTATGGAACGGGACGTGTCTATCGTTATGACGGTGGAACAACCTGGACTGATGTCGGAAGATTAGGAACAGGAACCTATGTTTACTCTTTAGCTGTATATAATGGAAAAATGTATGGTTCTGGAGGATCAAATGGCCGCGTATATCGTTATGACGGCGGAACAACTTGGGTTGATGTTGGTAGGTTGGGAACGGCCACCTATACTTATTCTTTAATTTCTTATAACGGCAGTCTATATGGATCAACAAATAATTTGGGTCAAGTTTTTCGCTATAATGGAGGAACTTCTTGGACTGGTCTCGGTCAACTTGGCAGTGCTAGCATAACTTATTCTTTGGCAGTTCATGATGGGAAAATATTTGCCGGCACTAATAACGAAGGAAAAGTTTTTTCTATTGGCAGTGGTTCTAGTGTTTATTCTAATTTTAATTTAAATAATGGAAGGTTTAATCAATTAGTTGGTGTCTATGATGGTTCTAGTATTAAAATTTATGTTAACGGCCTAGAAAAAGAATCCAAAAGTGTTAGTGGCAGTTTTGGTGGAGGGACTAATGATTTGTTAATAGGATCATCTTATGGTTCTTCATCTGGCGGTGGGTCTTTGTCGAGTGATGAATATTTTGATGGCTTTTTAGATGAAGTTGCCGTTTGGAACAAACCATTAAGTTCAACTGAGATAAATAATATTTATAAAAGAAGCGTGACAAGCTTAAAATATCAAGTAAGGTCGTGTTCTTTATCCGATTGCTCTGATTCGCTTTTTGTTGGTCCAGGAAATTCCGATTCTTCGTTTTATAGTCAAGAAGTTAATAACAATAGCGCTAATGCCTTGTTTAATCTAGATGTTTCAAAAAATAAATATTTTCAATACAAAATCTATTTATCTACAGAAGACTCATCTCTAAGTCCAATTGTTAGTAAGGTTGAAATGGGAGGTGGATTAGCAGAAGATTATACGGAAAGTAATTGTTTAAATCTTGGCTCTTATCTTGTTCCAGAATATTTACCATCAATTCCTTCTGATCCTAAAACAGGTGATGACGATATGACGGGTTATGCAATAAAAAAACTAAGCACTGGCAGAATTTCTGTCAAATCTTGTGGCTCCGAACTTAATAATTTAATAGAAGCTTCTAAATAATATAAAATAAAAAAATAGACCATCGCGGTCTATTTTTTTGTTTGTATTTTTTACTCTACTATTATTTCTGTGTCGGTAGCAATTATTTCCGGGGCGATTGTTTCTTCGTTTAGATAGGGATTTACGTAGGTATCGATGTCAAAAGCTTGAGGATAAAAAATAGTTCCTTTTTTATCAACATAAGATTCGATTGATTCTTCCGATCCAACATCAACTGTTATTTTATACAAACCGTATTCTTCTTCAATGTTTGTGATTGTGGCTTTTGTTCCGGGCATCATCAAGTTGTCATTTATAAATTTCTCTGTTTTGGTTTTAGCTTCGTCCATGCTTAGATTCCCTTTTTCTTTTGGTGGAAATTTAAAAATTAATAAAGCCAAAAGAGCTAAAACAACAGCTGAGATTATTATAAAAACAGCTTTTTGTTGTTGTTTTTTAGCCTCACTCACTTTTTCCTCTTTTATTTCTTCGTGCTTGTGTTCATGTTTGTGTTCCATAATTTTTTTTGTTTGCTAAATAATTTAAATTGTTTAGCAGTTTATGTTAGTTCTTATAAAGCTAAATAAATAATAGCAATTATTAACCCTCTGAACAAGTCCTTGACAAAAAACAACTTTAATGTTATAATGAAAATTATGGTTAGTATTTAATAGTTGTTTAACAAAAAA
>JAQVGE010000254.1 GCA_028696935.1 Minisyncoccota bacterium
ACTAGGATCTTAGGGGAGAGTTTTTTCAGTGAAAAGTCATTGATTCAGAAGCTCTACTTTTTGAAATATTATATAGTGTATTCTAATCAAATTTTCCACCATAGACAGAAAACAGTAACTGTTAAAAGTTGTACCGTATACTAACTATTTGAAGCGGATACGTCTTCTTGATTTAAGAATTTTAGAAAATATGAAGTTAAGAAGACCAAATGTAGTATAATTAGCCCCCAAACCCCACAATCCCTATATATATTATACGTAATTATGGTGGCTGTTCATTATATTATATATTTAGGGAATCAAGGGAAATGGGGATTTGTCAGTTCAGCGTATGCCGTTAGTACTAATCACATTACTTATATATTTGAAAGTAATATCTTTTTTAAATAAATCATAATCATTCTTATTCAATGATTTTGTAAAGTAGTCAATAGTAAAATTTTTTTGAAAGCGTTCTGTTAGAGGCGCATTAAACATTTTTGAATAATAAATTTTATCAAATTCTTTATGACAATTCTTTTCTATTTGATCTATGCCGAAATCGAAAGAGCCATCATAGTTATATATATCATTGTAAATACAATGTAAATATAAACTTCTTGTTGGGTTTTCGATATTAGCATACGGGATAATATCTGGCAGTTCGGTTGCTTCTTGTATATGTTCTAGTGTTGGGTTACATTCATCCATAATATATTCGTTAACAAAAAGTGATTTTTTAAAAGGCATTTCAATAATATGGCTTAATAAAAGTTCAAGAACTGTACTATTAACACTTTCGGGTAAATTTTTAGTGACTTTTTTTTCGACTTTTAATTTATTATTTTTACAATAATTATATAGAGAAATGTAAAAAGCTTTTTCAAATACTGGGAATGTAATATTAGTTAATTCGACAAAATATTTTTCCATGAGACCTATCCATGTTTGCTCATGCTCAATGGCTAAGTAAGGACGAGGAAGCAAGGACGCAATAATATTATTACGACCTTCTGGAAATGTTCCTGTAAATGGACTGTCTCTCAATGTTGACGACAGCAAACCTGATAATGCAAAATTCACAAAAACTTTCCGAGAATATACATTAGGTAAGTCAGCAGCAAGGGACATTATTTTATCAAAGTTTCCAAGAGCACCCATGTCAACTAAAGCATTCTTAGAAGAAAATAAAAAGTGTCGACATCTTTTTATATGAGTAAACAAATCAATAGGATAATAACGTCTGCCTTGATAATCCAAAAGTAGTTTATCAATAACTTGATAATCCTTTTTATAAAAATCAGCTTGCGAGAGTTTTGGAAATGAGTTCGTTAAGTCTGTAATCATAGTTTGAGATGATTCTTTTCTTCTCCTTGGAAGATTATAGTTGTTATTAATCTGATATATAAAATCAGTTTTACAAAAATCATAATTAGTGCTGTCAATCATAGTATTCAAAATTTTTGATGTATAGTTATCAAAATCAAGAATTCGTTTGAATTTCAAATTAAAGGCAGATACTTCATAATTATTATATTGCTTTTCTATGCTATCTGTTTTTTCTTTAATATCTGTTTTGCTACTAAAGTATTTTGGCTTAATGTGTTCATCAGAGAATTGCTCATCATATATGGAGTTTGAAAGGAGACTAAATAGTCCGTCACCCTGGATCTTATTACATATACAATACGAAGAAACATTATGTCGCCCAAATGATAATTGTTTAGCTGTATATAAAGAAGAGATTAAAAGGTGATACTTAAGTGATTGCTTCATTTGGACATCTGTTAATAAATTTTTAATCCGATAGTCTCCACCCCAAAAATTAGAAAAGATATACTTCTCACAATTTGTGTATACATAATTAAAAACATGTGAGATCACGTCATAGCTCTCGCAATGAGGAGGATTTGTCTCTACAAATAACATATAGTTCAATATATTTTGAGTTTCAATGAAATCTTCATCATTTTTAATCACAGCTAATAAATCGTTCATTTACAACCTCCTAAAAGTATATAAATTAAAAAATTGACAAAATAGCACCACTAATATTAAACGTTATATAAATAATATACACGTTTAGAATAAAAAAACAATATTATATGAAATCTTAAAAAGCATAAAAAATAGAAATATAATATAAAAAAAGAACCACTCACTATAAGGAGGAAAATATGATGAGTAAAAAACCAAAGAAAAGTAATTCGGAAAATTCGGATGTATCAAACAATTTAATTAATTCATGCAAATTCAATAATGAAACAGAGTGTGAAAAGTTAATCAGCCCAGTCTGTTTCAATGAAAGCATTCAGGAATCATTCCAAGACGATGAGCCGAAGAATCTGATCAGCCCATTTTATTTCAGTGAAAGCATTCGAGAATCATTCCAGAACGATGAGTCTAAGAATCTGATCAGCCCATTTTATTTCAGCGAAGACATTCGGGAATCATTCCAGAATGATGAGTCTAAGAATCTGATCAGCCCATTTTATTTCAGTGAAGACATTCGGGAATCATTCCAGAACGATGAGTCTAAGAATCTGATCAGCCCATTTTAT
>JAQVGE010000255.1 GCA_028696935.1 Minisyncoccota bacterium
ACAAAAACAATAAAAGGTATCGCTACCTCAAAAAAAGTGGAATAAACTGTAGCTACATTTTGTCCCCAGAATGCTGCCCCCATTGCAGATTCAAAAGCGATAGAGGCAAAGCAAACTATAACAGCACCAATCGGAAAGACAAGCGTCTTCTCGGATTTTAATCCGAGAAGTTGTGTAAAGCCGAACACCACTGCATAATAAAGAATACAAACTTTAATAAATTGTGCTATCAGCAAAACTCCCGTGTAGAAACTCTCAAACCTGGCTAGGATATCGGAAATATTTATGAGCCGAATTGCCTCATATGACGGAATTGAGACAAAGGTATACGCATTTCCTAATACCAAAGCATCTCTCAATACCATAATAAGCACTACAACTGCCCCATATGTGAGCCCAAGCATCATAGGTTTTCTGATTTTTTTACTATCATTAATGAAAGGCACAAACATAAAAAAAACTACCGTTTCGCAAAATATAATTATAGAATTAGAATGTGTTGCCTGAATATAGCTCTTTAACGGCAACTGAAAAACCGGCAATAAATTATTAAAATCCATATCTTTGAGTAGCATTAGAGTATTAAAAGCGACAACTAATATGATTATAACCACAAAAATAAAGCTTAATCTGATTATACTTGTAAATCCACTGCGAACCGCAAAGGAACAAACCAGAATAAATATGATAAGAAAGGCTGCCTCAGGAGTTTCAGGCATAATATAATTCGTCATGAAATCTCCGATTGTATTTAAGTTCAAAAATGCCAATGACAAAAAAAACAATAAAAGAATAACTGAAAAAATATTTCCAATAATATGTCCAAAAACCGCTCTATGAATATCAATCATATTCATACCCGGATATTGTCTGGCCATATATAAATACATAGAAATAACAAGCAGACTGACAACATAGCCTATAATAACTACGATCCAAGATTCCTGCTTGGTTACGCCTACAAAAAAAGATGTGATCGGAATTGAGCCAAAAATAAAACATAATACCGAATATCTTATTTGTTTCAATGACAGAATTTGTGGAACCGAAGGCATAATTTGTATCACCCCTTTAATGTACTGCAGGCTTTGTTATCCTACCACTTTGAGTTATTTTCACTTCAACATTCATATTTACTTTCAATTTCTTAAATTCCTCATCCCATTGATCCGACATCCCCTTCCACTTCTTGGGATACTTTTTCTTGATCAATTCACCAAATTGAAAAACATCTGCATCCAAATCTCGAGCTTTTTTTAACGCACGTTTTATTTCATCCTTGATTGCCTCACCCGCTGCAGTTTTCAGTGCCTCTGTGTTTTCTTTTTTTGTCAAATCAGCTGTTGACGATTGTGTTCCAAGAAAACCCGTAACCTTAACTTCAACATTTATGGCAATGGTTCCGTCAGCTTGTATGGCAGGAGTTGATTTACTTTTTGCTTCAATAATTTCTATTTCCGCAATACCATCAATCGGTGCCTGAACATCAATGATGCCAGATTCGACTTTTCCCAAAGTCCACAGTAAACCTCTTGTTTCTTTATTATCCAGTTCTCCCACCATTTTATCTTTTTTTAAAACAGCAGATCCTTCAATCGCAAGATTATTATCTTCTCCTTGTTTCCTGATTTTTACGAAGGGTAACGCGCAGGAACTGCTGCCACTTTCCAAACAGTCAATGTAATCCTTTATTCTCATCTCCGGAGTTTCGGATGTCACATGCTGAATCTGCAAAAGCTTTGCCAAGTTATTGGCAGGTATTTGCTCAAGTCCGGGATTTGTATCAAAAACATCACTCGCTTTCCCATCTGCAATAAGCAGCATAACACTGAGCCGAACTTCCTGATCTCGCATAAAGAAATCAAGATGATTTTTGATACCCTCCTCTGCCAAATCTTTACCGATCACGATAGCTTCTGCATGTGCGGTATAAAGCTTTCTGTCTACCATATGTGTGATTTCTCTCAACATATAAAAAAGATTACTTCCCGATACTTTCGCATTCCAATAAGCATTTGATTGCCCTGATGCTCCCGTACCTCCTCCACTACCGCCGGCACTGATTGTTGAAATTGATCCAGGTTTAATGAGCTGAACTGTCACATCAAGTTCTTCTTTTTCACCCTTATCGATGGCAAATCCCATAACAATTCCCAGATCATTGAGTTCTCTTCTGCTCCAGCACCCGCTCAAACTGAATAACGACGAAAGCAAAATCAATATGATTGCGATAAGTTTCAAAATCAACTTGTTCATATCATTTTTCATGATTTTTTTTATTCCTTGCTTTTGTAGGCGGAATTTTTAATTCCTGGCGTTCAATATCTTCTGACATATTTTTAGGGCGGGTCAACATCAGCCAAATCGGAGCACGAACGAACGAATCTTTTAAATCCCTTATGCGCAGCGGAGCAATCGGAGACATGAAGGGCATGCCAAATGACCTTAAGGAAACCAAATGAACCATAATGGTCAAAAGTCCCATTGTTATTCCGAAGTTCCCCATCGCACCTGCTAACAATAATAAAAAAAACCGCAA
>JAQVGE010000256.1 GCA_028696935.1 Minisyncoccota bacterium
AGCGATTTTAGCAATCCCTAAGTTGCCAATCTTAATATGCATGAAGGTCCACAGTAGAACAAAATTTAGAATATTAGCAATTGAGTAAGCTAAAGCTAAACCAATTACTCCTATTCTATTAGCTAGCACAACACCTAAGATAATATTTACAATAATAGTTACCAAACTAAGATAAAAAGGAGTTTTTGAATCTTGCCTTGCATAAAAAACTCTGATTAAAAGAGGGATAGAGGCTTGGGCAAATAAACTAATAGAAAAGAGGGCTAAGCTATTCATGGTTAAAATAGTATCTTGCCAATTAAACTGCCCTGCGCCCAAAACAACACGAATAATCTGCGCTCTTAAAGTAATTAAAAAAATTGTGGCGGGAATGACAAAGAAAAATATCTGTCTGATGGTTGAGGAAAAGCTACTCTCCAATTTTTCTTTGTCATGAGCATATTGAGAAAGCGCCGGAAAAGCGGCGATCGCAAACGAAATTCCAAAGATGCCAACCGGAAATGATTGTAAGTTATTAGCTAAATTAAAGATTGTTAGAGAACCGGATGATAATCCAGAGGCGATAATGGTAGTTACCAGTAATCCGAGTTGGGTTACTGCTAAACTTAAAGTTCTAGGAATCATTAATTTGCCAATTTTAAAAGTAGCAGCGTCTTTCCAGTTTAATTTAAAATAATACTTAAATCCTAAAGAATAAACGGCGGGGATTTGGATGGCCATATGGAAAAAAGCACCCAAAACAACACCCCAAGCTAGTCCAGGAAGCCCCAGATAATCAGTAAAGTAAAGAGCTCCAAAAATAATTCCTAAATTATAAAAAATAGGGGCCAAGGAATAGATAAGAAATCTCCTAAATGATTGTAAGATTCCACCCAAAACTCCAGAAATACCTAAAAATAATGGTGATAAAAACATTATCCTAGTTAAAAGAACTGTTGATTCCTGAGCCGACTGAGAAAAACCAGGCGTGATTAAACTCACTAATTCCGGTGTAAAAATTACTCCTAAGAAAGAGAATGATAGAAGGAGCAGAGACAAAAAATTAAGAACATTAGAAGCTAAATGCCAAGCCTCTTCATTTTCCGATGTTTGTTTAGGGTCAGAAAATTTTTTAATCAAAGAACTAAAAATAGGAATGAAACCAGCCGAAAGCGCTCCTAAAACGACTAAATTAAATAATAAATCAGGCACCCTAAAAGCAGCATAATAAATATCTAACTGCTCACCAGCACCGAATTCACTGGCTAAAATACGATCTCTAAAAATACCAAGAATTCTAGAAAATAAAGAAGAGGTGGCCACTAAAATGGCCGCGATGGTAATACTATTAGCTTTCTGTTTAAAAATTTTTTTGAACATAATTTTACAAAAGCAAGAGCCAGGAAATAACCCAAACTACAAAAATATAATTAATGTTAAGATAGACCAGTACACTACTTGGCCAGATAATCTCCGCTAAAAAAAATAATAGCAAAAGAGCTGATAAAAAATAAAAAATTAGTTTAATTATCTTCTTATTTATTTTAATTCTCATAGAAACCAAAAAATTCTTTTACTTTATCAAATATAGTCCGACCGCTAAACTCTACTTTAATTTCCTTAATTATTAAATAACCATCATTACTTAAAGACAGTCCCGGAACAGACAGAATAAAGCTATATCTCCCGCGTTCCCGATAAGCCTCTTTAGTATTTAAAATAACTGAAGCTTGTTTTAAACCGTTTTTTAAAATCAGCGGTTCTTTGTGCGTTGTGAACAGAAACTGCAAATTGTCATCTAATACAAAATGTCTATTAATACTAGTAAATTTATAATTAAAAAAACTATCAGGGGAGAAAGAGAATATGCCGTCGGTTTCTAAAATAATGTCACCTTTCTCCAATCTAACTGCCTTAACGCCATTTTCCTGATTTAAAAACTCAAATTGCTTATAAGGCTCAGGTAGAGAAAAACTTTTCTGACCAAAATAAATGTTCTGCAAATTGGCTGGATCATTAACAGAGGTTTGAATAAAATTACTATCAGTATAAAAAATTAGGGGGGCCGAATCTGTCTTAAGTGGTCTAATTCTATTAATCGCATTTAAAGCCCCTGGTGCTTCTTTAATTTTCTTTATTACCACATCATCATTAATCTTTATTTCTAAACGATAAAGGTAGCTATCACTATCTTCAGAGACCCAAGAAAATGAAGTTGAAAAATTTCTCACAAGAGAGCTCTCTTCCGCGCCAAAATCATCAACTATTTTTTGAGAATATACTTTATTAGAATCTCTGTAGATACTTATTTCTACCTGGTCAGCATCCTTATTTAAATTTAAATCAGCAAAGTCAAAAGCAAAATTAAAGTTTCTGCCTTCTGGTTTGATAAAATAAAATTGGTGTGCCCCTTGTAAAGGAGTATTTATTTCTTTAAATCTTTTTTCTTGCCCGGAAAAATTTTCTGATGGCAAATAAGCATCGGTATTTTTAAGATTATAAAAAGCCAAACAGCCTCTTAAATTATTTTGGCAAAGACTATCTGGTT
>JAQVGE010000257.1 GCA_028696935.1 Minisyncoccota bacterium
TTTAAGGATAGGGAATATTCTTAAAAAAACAGATACCCCAGCTGAAGGAATTCTTTGTTTAACTTTCACAAATTCTGGAGTTGAAGCGATGAAAAATCGACTAGAAAAATATATAGGCAAAAGAGGTCAAGAAGTCCACGTGTCTACTTTTCATAGTTTTGCTATTGGTCTAATAGAAAGATACTATGACTTCCTGGATTTTGAAGTTGCTCCAACCTTGATGGGCGATGCTGAATCTATCTTTTTGATAGATGATATTTTGAATAATCGTGAATGGGAATATCTCAGTCCCTTATCTAATAAAAACTTGTATTTTGGCGAACTAAAATCTTTAGTTTCTTTGTTAAAAAGAGAAAGAATAAGTGCAAAAGAATTTTTGTCTTTTACACAAGCAGAAATAGAAGATTTAAAAAATGATCCAGAAAATATTTCTTCTCGTGGGGCTACAAAGGGAGAGCTTAAGAAAAGTGTGGAAAAAAGAATCGAGTCTCTAGAAAAAACAAAAGAATTTGTCCGATTCTACGAAACATATGAAGAAGAAAAAAAGAAGCTGTCGATGATGGACTATGATGACGTCTTAGAATATGCGGTTTACCTAGTAGAGAACAATGAAGATGTCCGAGACGAAATTAGAGAAAATTATTTATATGTTTTGGTTGATGAGCATCAAGATTCAAGTGGGGTTCAGAATAGTTTTTTGAAGGCTGTGTGGCAAGATACTGAAAATCCAAATATTTTTGTGGTGGGGGATGATCGCCAGCTTATATACGGTTTTTCGGGGGCTAACTCGTCTTATTTCGAAGAATTCTCGCACATATTTGGAAAAACAAAATTGATATTTTTAACAGAGAATTATCGTTCAACAGCCCCTATTCTTTTAGCTGCAGATGATCTTTTATCGAGCTCCATTTCTTCTGAAAAATTAAATAGCAATAAAAAAGGTGAAGAAAAAATATCGATTAGTGAATATTCTTATCCTAGAGATGAAATAATTGGCGCTGGAATTTATTTTAAGAAAAAAATAGAAGAAGGTCTTAGCCCGAGCGAGTGCGCCCTACTTGTTTCAAAAAATTATCAGGCTAAAACGGCAATAGGGATTTTGAGTGATATGGGGTTGCCGGTGGCTGATGGAGGCAATTCTTCTTTGTTTAATGAATATGACGCAGAAGGAATGCGACAGGTTTTAAAAGTAATAGCTAGCCCACTAGACTATGTGACTTTGTCTAAGACATTGCTCAACAAATCAAGCGGCATAAGCTTGATTAAAGCTCATCAGTTTTTAAAGGATTACAAATACGAAGAAATTACGATTGAAAAATTAGTTGACCACAATCAAACAAGTGGTGATTTGTTCACAGAGGACGATTCTATTTCTAAATGGGGTAAAAGGTTAGAAGATTGGATTAACAGATTCCAAGATGAGAAACTAAGCAATATTGTCAATATTTTAGGAAATGAGTTGTTGATTAATGAATCGGCAAGCAATAAAGAGATGATTAAAAGAGTAGAGATAGTAAGGAGTTTTATTCATCTAGCTATAATGTTTGAACAAAAACAAAAAGAACCAACCTTGGATAAATTTATAGAATACTTGGATCGTTTGGATTCTTATAATGTCGCAATAGAGCTAGCTAGTTTTGGTCAAACAGAAGGCATTAGAGTTATGACCCTACATAAATCAAAAGGTCTTGAATATGAAGCAGTTTGGATAGCCCATGCAAACGAAGAAGTTTTGTTAAGCAATAAAAGCAATAAATTAGCCTTACCTTCAAAACTTGAAGAACACCGAGAAAAGAAAAGTATAGGAGAGATTAAAAAGGAATTATATGTTGCTATCACTCGCGCAAAAACCTTTTGTAATATTTCTTTTGCTCGTGAAAATTATACTGGTAAAGATATGACTTTAGTTTCCGTGATAAGAGAATTGCCAGAAACACATTTTAATAAAAAAACTAGCCAGGAAACAGAGGAAGAGTTGCTTTCTATTGATTCGCGTATTTATACTCAAATAAACAAGCCAGAATTTAAAGGAGAAATAATAGAAGAAGTAAAAAAATTAGTCAGAGAAAATTATGCACCCCTTAGGGTTTCTGTATCAATGCTTAATAACTTTTTTGAATGTCCTTGGGAGTGGTATTTTAGGAGTTTCTTGAGATTACCAGAACCCAAGCAAAATTATTTAGCGCTTGGAACTATAACTCACGGAACCATTGAATATATTTTAAAACAAGACAAATTGCCAACGTTAGATGAGATTAGGAGTAAAATAGAAAAAGATTTTGACAAAGAAAACATAGATAACAAAATAGATAAAAATCGTTTGGTAAAAAAAGCAGAAGAGGCTGTTAATGTCTGGATAAATAATTATTACAAAGAGGTTTTAGATAATCACAAGTCGGAGCTGTCTATTTCGTTTAAGGATAAAGATTTTCCAAACTTGTTAATGTACGGCAAGATAGACTTAGTAGAGACAGATAAAGACGGACAAGTAAGAGTTACAGATTTCAA
>JAQVGE010000022.1 GCA_028696935.1 Minisyncoccota bacterium
AGGATGTCTTTTTTGTTTAGTTTGATTGTTTTTTTATCAGTAGGGATTGTTTTTTGGTGTTCTTTGATTTTTGAAAAAGCAGAAGTTTTAATAACCCCCAAGACTGATTTAATATCTCTGAAGGATGATTTTTACAAGGCTACAAAAAATTCTCTTGTTGAATCTCCTTTTGAAATAATGATTATTAAAGATGAAAAAATAGAGAACATTAAATTATCGAATGTTTCAGAAATTTCTACAAAAGCAAAAGGGGAGATTGTTTTATATAATGAATATAGCCAAACGGGAGAGAGTCTGCAGTCAGGCACTTACTTGTCTGATGAAACAGGTAAAGTTTATTTAACTGATAAAGCTGTTGTAATTCCAGGTTTTAAGATAATTGAAGATGGTAAGAAAGTTCCCGGAGAAATTAAGGTTTCAGTTTCCTCTTTTTTGCCAGGGGAGTCATACAATGGAAATCCTTCAGATTTTTATGTTAATGCTTTTAAGGGTACTTCTAAATATGAAAAAATATACGGCAAGGCAGAGACTGAAATGACAGGTGGAGCCCAAGGAGTTTATTATTCCTTTGCGGAAGAAGATGGAGATGATTTAGATAAAATAGCAAATTCTGCTTTAAAAAATAGTTTAATTAGAAAAGTTAATTCTTTAATTCCAAGTGATTATATTTTTTATCCTGAAGCTTCAAATTTTTCTTATGAAATAGATATAAATTTCTTATCTAAAACACCCAATGGAGAAATTACAATTTATGGTAGTTTAGAAGTTGTTTTATTTAGAGAAAAAGAATTGAATGATGTTATTCTAGAAAAAATATTACCGGAGACAAAAAAAGAAGAGTTAGAGACAATTTCTATTCATGGAGTTAGAGATCTTCTTTTCGGTTTTGTAGATGAAAATCAAAATATTAATAAAGATTTGGCTAATTTCGATTTTACGCTTACGGGAGATGTCAAACTTATTTGGAGTCCAAATATTTTAGCTCTAAAAAATAATTTATTAGGAGTTTCAAAAATAAATTTATCACATATTTTTGCAAAAGACGTTGGTATAAGTGATGCAAGTGTTAAAATTTTTCCGCCATGGAAATCAACCTTACCTATAAATGAATCTAAAATAAAAATAGAAGTTCTTTAGTTTGACTAGAGTCATAATTTTTGTTATTATAAAAAAGTAATAATAAATAATTTTTTATTCTGAATGAATCAAAATAATATTAATAATACAGTTCCAGGGATAGTAACAGAAGCTCTTCCAAACACACTTTTTAGAGTAGATATAGGTGAGGGTAAAACCTTGATTTCTTATCTTTCAGGAAAGATGAGAATTCATCGAATAAAGGTACTAGTTGGAGATAGAGTTGACGTCTTAATCGATCCTTATGGTGGGAAGGGAAGAATAATCAAGAGAAATTAGAATAGTCTTTCTTATTTCGCTTGCATTTTTTTTAAAATAGTGTAATATGATTCGGTAGTATTTGTTTTCAAAATAGAGGGTAAGAGCCCTATATTTTTGTTTAGCAGATAATCAAAATATGAAAATAAAAGCAGCAGTTAAAAAAATTTGTTCGAATTGTAAAATAGTGAAGAGAAAAGGTCATCTTCATGTTATTTGTTCTAATCCTAAACATAAACAAAAACAATAATTTTTATGAGAATACTCGGTATAACTATCCCAAACAATAAGCATTTAGATATCGCCTTGACCAGTTTATTTGGAATAGGTCTTTCGTCTGCTAGGTCAATCTTAAAAAAAGCTAAGGTTGATCCAATTTTAAAGAGTGATGATTTAACTCCAGAACAGGAAAATGAAATTAGAAAGATAGTAGAAGCAATGCCAATTGAAGGTATTTTAAAAAGAGAGATTTCTGCAAACATTAAAAGATTAAAAGATATTAAATCTTATCGTGGTACAAGACATGGACATAGACTACCAGTAAGAGGTCAAAGAACTAAAACAAACTCTCGTACTGTTCGTGGAAATGTTCGTAAAACAATGTCTAGTGGTAGAAGAAAGACAGAAAAAACTTAGGATTTTGTTTTAGTCTTTTCGTTCAGTTTAATTTAATTATATGGGAAAAATAAAAATCGTAACAAAAGAAGAAGAGATAAACACACCAGCAGAAAATAATTCTGAGGTTGTTAGTACTCCTAAAAAAGGGGTAAAGGTTCCTAAGAAGAAAATTGTTTCAGGAACTCTTCATGTTGAAGCCACTTTTAATAATACTAAGGTTTCTTTGTCTGATAAGCAAGGGAATACTCTTTTTTGGACTTCAGCAGGAGCGCTTGGTTTTAAAGGGGCTAAAAAGGGAACACCTTTTGCTGCTTCAAAGGCAGGTTCAATTATTGGAGAAAAAGCCAAGGCCATTGGAATTAAAGAAGTTGATGCTAAAGTTAGCGGAGTAGGAAGCGGTCGTGAACCAACGATTAGAGCTTTTATGGCACACGATATTGAAATTTCAGCGGTTTACGATATAACTCCAGTACCTCACAATGGTCCAAAACCTAAAAAACCTAGAAGAGTTTAATAAGTAATTAAGTAATTGAATTTAAATAAATAAAATAACTATGAAAGCAGTTCAAAAATATAAAATTTGTAGAAGATTAGGTTCAGGTGTATTTGAAAAATGTCAAACTCCTAAGTTTGTTCTATCTGAAACTCGTCACGCTAAGAATTCTAAAAAAGGTAGGCCCAAGGCTCTTTCTGGTTATGCTTTACAGTTTATAGAAAAACAAAAAGCTCGTTTTATGTACGGTCTTAGTGAGAAACAATTTTCTAATTACGTTAAAGAGGCTACTGCTCGGAAGGGTGAACAAGTTAATGAATATCTTTTTGAATTACTTGAATCTAGATTGGATAATGTTGTTTACCGATTAGGTCTTGCTCATACACGTAGATTATCTAGACAGATGGTTTCTCATGGTCATATAACTGTTAATGGAAAAAAAACCACTATACCATCTCTTCGGGTTAAAAAAGGTGATATTATTGCTGTTCGTCCTGGAAGTTCAAAGAGTGTTTTATTTGCTGATATGGCAAAGAAAATGGAGGAATATACTATTCCTAACTGGTTAACCTTTAAAGCTGATACTCTAGAAGGTTCTGTTCAAGGCAAACCTAAAGATACAGAAGGTTATCTTGATTTCAATACTGTCCTTGAGTTTTATAGTCGTTAATATTAATAATTATGTTCTTATTTTAATAAATAATTTGTAAGCTTTTAGCTTTCCAATATTATATGTCTGACTTAAATATTATATTACCCTCAAAGTTATCAATTGTTTCTGAAGTAGATACAAAAGGTGTTTACGAAATTGATGGTCTTTATCCAGGGTATGGACACACTCTCGGAAATTCTCTTCGTAGAATAATACTTTCTTCTTTAACAGGAGCTGCGATAACTTCTCTTAAAATAGATGGAGTTGATCATGAATTTTCAGTTATAGATGGTGTTAAGGAGGATGTTGTCACTATTTTATTAAATCTAAAACAGGTTCGTTTTAGACTTTTAACTGATGAGCCTCAAACAGTTAAGCTTTCGGTTAATGGGCCAAAGAAAGTAACTGCCCGGGACATTGAGGTTTCTGGTCAAGTAGAAACCTTGAATAAAGATTTGTACATAGCTGAGATAACAAGTAAAAATAAACTCTCAATTGAGATGACTGTTGAAAAAGGCCTAGGTTTTGTTCCTAAGGAAATGCATCAAAAATCTAAAAACGAGGTTGGAGTTATTGCTCTTGATGCTATTTTTACCCCGATTCGTCGTGTTTCTTATGAAGTAGAAAATATGCGTGTTGGCGCCAAAACAAATCACAATCGTCTAAGGATGACAATTGAAACAGATGGTACATTAACCCCAAGAGAAGCACTCGAACAAGCTATTACTATTATGGTAGAACAATTACAAGCTATTGTTGGTTTTACTATTTCATCACAAAGAGTTGAAGAAATTAATTCTGAAGAAGATAAAAAGGTAGATGAAGATAAGGATGAAAATAAAAAGAAAGAAAGTAGTGAGTTTACCGATACCTTAAAGACCAGAATAGACACCCTTAATCTTTCTACTAGAACCTTAAATGCATTAATAGATGCAAATATTAGAACTATTGGCGGAATTGCCCGTAAGAAAAAGGAAGACTTGCTTGAAATAGATGGAATTGGAGAAAAGGGCATTCAAGAAATTAAAAAGGTTTTGGGTGAGTATGGAATTAGCCTTAAGTAAAGTTTATTAGTTGTAATTAATTTATTATATGAGACATCACAATAATGTAAGAAAATTTGGAAGAAAGAAGAATGGACGTAATGCTCTTTTGAAGGGTTTAGCACTTTCCCTTATTGCTCATGGCCGAATAGAAACCACCGAAGCAAAGGCTAAAGAGTTAAGACCAATGATTGAAAAATTAATTACGAAAGCAAACGAAGAAACACTAGCTTCTAAAAGGTTAGTTATTTCCCGACTCTACAATCTTACAAGTGAGGGCAATAAGTTGATTAATGAAATTGCACCAAAATATAAAGGTCGTCCAGGAGGTTATACTCGTATCACTAAATTACCTCGTCGAATGGGTGATGCAAGTAAGATGGCAGTAATTGAATTTGTTTAATTTTTTAATACATTATGACTACAAAAATACACACAATTGATGCTACAGGAAAAAGTTTAGGAGTCGTTTCTTCTTTAGTGGCTAAAATTTTGATGGGTAAAACTACTCCAAATTATACAGCTAATAAAGTTGCTGATGTTTCTGTTTCAATTATTAATGCATCAAAAACAAAAATGACAGAGAAGCGTAAGATGGAAACATTACACGAAAGATACTCAGGTTATCCAGGTGGTTTAAAGTTTGAAAATAACGCTAAAATTCTTGAGAAAAAAGGATGGCCTGAACTTTATAAGTTGGCAGTTTTTGGAATGCTTCCAGACAATAAATTAAGACCATTGATGATGAAAAGATTAACAATAAAAGAATAATCAATCATATATGACTGAAAAGAAAACAACAAAAGAATACATTAGAGCTGTTGGTCGTCGTAAAACATCAACTGCTTCTGTTCGAATTTATAAAGCAGCAAAAAATTCTTATTTGATAAATGGTAAAGATTTAACGGAATACTTTCCTACAGGAGAACTAAGAAAGATAGTAACAGGAGCTTTTGAAGTAGCTTCTTCCTCTCAGAAATTTGAAGTTGTTATTACTGTTAAAGGAGGAGGGATTCATTCTCAAGCAGAAGCTTGTAGACATGGAATTGCTCGTTGTTTAGTTACTTTTGATGAAGAGTTGCACACAACTCTTAAAAAAGCAAAAATGCTTAAAAGAGATCCTCGTCAAAAAGAACGCCGTAAATTTGGACTTAAGAAAGCTCGTAAAGCTCCACAGTGGTCTAAGCGTTAATCATTCAATTATTTTTAAAAATTCAGATTTTGCAAAAAATCTGAATTTTTGTATACTATGTAAATTATGAAAGACAAAAATCAAGATGAAGATAACATAGATGATGTAACCTTTGTAGAAAGTACTGAAGAAGGTGGTGAGTTGTTGTCTAAAGATAAAATTAAAAAAATAAAAAATGATTTAAAGCTTTGCCAAAAAGAAAAAGAGGAATATCTTATTGGGTGGCAGAGGGCAAAAGCTGATTATATTAATCTTCAAAAAGAAATTGAACAGATTAGGTTAAATAGTTCAGTTTTGGTAAAAGAAAATCTAATTTTAAATTTGTTGCCAGCTCTAGATAGTTTTGAAATGGCTTTTGCTAATAAGGATTCTTGGGAGAAAGTAGATAAGGAATGGAGGTTAGGGGTTGAATATATACACCAACAATTAATGACTGGAATAAATAATTTTGGTATTTCTAAGATTAATGAACTAAATGTTCCTTTTGATCCACAAATCCACCATTCGGTTAAGATGGTTAAGACTAATGAGAAAGAAAATAATCATTTAATCGCTTCTATTTCTCAAGTTGGTTATAAAATAGGAGACAGAATAATCCGTCCTGCTTCTGTTGATGTTTATGAGTATGAAAATTCCACTGACTAATCAGTGGAATTTTCATTTTTTGAATAATTTATTTTACAGATATCTAAAAACTCTCTTTCTGTATCTCTATCTATTTTATCTGTTACGATAATCATCATTTCACTTGAAAGACCCAAATCTTTTTTTATATTAGTAAATAAATGTTCAAATGGATAGACAGAAATCCAAACAGAATTCTTAACACATACAAAGCCTGCTTTTTTCAATAAATAACGGAGAGCTTCCCGTTCATTTTTTCGATTTTCTGGTAAATCTAGTAATATCAACCTCCAGAAACCATCCCACTTAGTTGAGACTAAACTGTAGTCAGATTCTAATTTTATATTGTTTAATTTTTGTCTTCCTTCATCGGTTAAGCGAAAATATTGACAATTATCAGAATCAAAAGATTCTATTAATCCATCAGAAACTAAATTTTTTATAGATCGGGAAATAGCATAATCTACTTTATTTTTTTTGTCACAATTAATAGATTTTGAGACATTTTCCTTGACAGTGTCTGCCGAAACCACTTTTTTATTAGAAAGTGTTTTTAAAATAACCTTTTGAATAGATGGTTTTTTACCCATACTAATATATTATATCACATATTTTATATATTATACAAGTATTTTGCGACCACTAAATACTTGTCAAAAAATAATCATTAGTATATAATTAGTTAGTAATTTTTTATTAAACATTATTAATTAATTTATTTTAAAAAATATGAGTAAAACAATAGGTATCGATTTAGGTACAACAAATAGTGCTGTTGCTATCATTGAAGGTGGTCAACCCAAAATAGTTGAAAACATAGAAGGGGCAAGAACAACGCCTTCAGTTGTAGCTGTTACAAAAAATGGAGACCGAATGGTTGGTCTTTTGGCTAAACGTCAAGCTGTTACAAACCCAGAGAATACTGTTTACGGAATAAAAAGATTTATAGGTCATCTTTATGATGATCCAGAAATTCAAAAAGATGAAAAAACTATTCCTTATAAGATTCAAAAAGGAAGCACTGGTGGGGTTGAAGTTAAGATAGGAGATTCTTTTCTACGACCTGAAGAAATTTCTGCTAAGATTTTATCTAAGATTAAGGCTGATGTAGAATCAAAACTAGGAGAAAAGATAACAGAGGCAGTTATTACTGTTCCGGCTTACTTTAATGATGCTCAGAGAAAAGCAACTAAAGATGCTGGGGTTATTGCTGGGCTAGAAGTTAAAAGAATTATAAATGAACCAACAGCCGCCGCTTTGGCGTATGGTTTTAATAAGAGAAAAAATGAGCAAATTGTAGTTTATGATTTTGGTGGAGGAACCTTCGACGTTTCTGTTCTTGAAGTCGGAGATGATGTGATTGAAGTTAAATCTACTGATGGAGACTCTCATATGGGAGGAGAAGATATTGATCAGAAAATAGTTAAATGGATAGCTGATGAATATAAGAAAGAATCAGGAATTGACGTTACTAAAGATGTTTTGGCTCTTCAGAGATTGAAAGAAGCTGCTGAGAAAACTAAGCACGAACTCTCCACAACAATGGAATCAGAAATTAATATTCCATTTATAACATCAGATGCTTCTGGACCTAAACATTTATTACTAAAGATGACAAGAGCAACCCTAGAATCTTTAGCAGAAGAGTACGTAACTCGTTCAATCGAAATAACTAAAAGAGCAATAGAGGCTTCACCTTTTAAAATAGAAGATATAGATGAAGTTATTTTGGTTGGAGGCCAGACTAGAATGCCAGCAATTGTTGAAGCAGTTAGAAAGTTATTTGATAAAGAACCAAATCGATCAATAAATCCAGACGAAGTTGTTGCCTTAGGGGCAGCAGTTCAAGCTGGAGTTCTACAAGGAGATGTCCGAGATGTTTTACTTTTGGATGTGATTCCTTTGTCTTTAGGAATTGAAACCCTAGGTGGAGTAGCTACAAAATTGATTGAGAGAAATACAACAATCCCTTCATCTAAATCACAAATATTTTCAACAGCAGCAGACAATCAAACTTCAGTTGAAATTCACATAACTCAAGGAGAAAGACCTATGGCTAGCGACAATAAGTCTCTTGGTAGATTTATCTTAGATGGTATTCCACCAGCCCCAAGAGGTATTCCTCAAGTTGAAGTTACTTTTGATGTTGATGCTAATGGAATCCTTAATGTTAAAGCAGCAGACAAAGCTTCTGGTAAAGAACAATCTATTCGAATAGAAGCAAGTTCTGGCCTAACAGAAGAAGATATCAAAAAAATGAAAGAAGATGCAGAAGCTCATGCTGGTGAAGATGCTAAGAAGAAAGAGTTAGCAGATACTAAAAATACAGCAGAAATGATGATTTTTACTGCTGAAAAATCAATAAAAGATTATGGAGACAAAATTTCTGCCGAAATTAAATCAGAGATAGAGACAAAAATAACAAGTCTAAAGGATGTTAAAGATAAAGATGATATTGATTCAATCAAAAAAGCCACAGAAGAACTTTCTAATGAAATGTCTAAGATTGGTGAAATGATGGCAAAAGAAAATGAAAATAAAAAAGAAGATGAAACTGATAAAAGTAATCAGACTCCAGAAGAGCAAAATGCTGAAATAAAAGACGCGGAAGTAAAAGAGGAAGAAGATAATAAATAGAAAAAATAGAAATAGAAGTATGTAGCAAGGATATTTTTAGTTACTTTATCTTTGCTACATGTTGCTTATTCCTTAATCAATATGTCTAAAAATTATTACGAAACACTAGGGGTTAATAAAAATTCTTCAAAAGAAGAAATAAAAAAAGCTTTTCGTGTTTTAGCTCATAAATATCACCCTGATAAAAATAACGGTGATGATAAAAAATTTAAAGAAGTAAACGAAGCTTACCAAGTTTTATCTGATGACCAGAAAAGATCCAACTACGATCGATTTGGCTCTGCTTCCATGGGTGGTTTTGGGGGTGACCAAAACAATAATTGGGGTGGTTTTGGAGGTTTTGATTTTTCTGGAGCAAATAGTGGGGTAGAATTTGACATGGGTGATTTAGGAGATATTTTTAGTGACTTTTTTGGTGGAGGAATGAATTCACGAGGGGGAGGGAGAAGAAAAAAAGGTAGAGATCTCTCGACAGAATTAAATATTTCTTTTAAAGAGTCTGTTTTTGGAGTAACTAAGACAATCTCAATAAACAAGCAATCATCCTGTGATTTGTGTGATGGAACAGGGGCTAAAAAGGGGACAAAAATGGATACTTGTAAAACTTGTAATGGCCAAGGAAAAGTTCGTGAAGTTAAACGTTCAATTTTTGGTAATATCTCTAGTATAAAAAATTGTGAAAGTTGTCTTGGTTCTGGAAAAATTCCAAAAGAGAAATGTGAAAAATGTCATGGTTCGGGTGTTTATAAAAAACAAGAAGATATTGAGATAAAGATTCCTGCCGGGATAAATAATCAAGAAATGATTAGAATGAACGGACAAGGAGAAGCTATTTTAGGGGGTAAAACTGGAGACTTATATATCAAAATTAATGTTACCCCTCATGATGTTTTCAAAAGGCAAGGTCTTAATTTATTGATGGATCTAAATATAAAACTGACGGATTCTCTTTTAGGGGCTACTTACAAATTAAATATCTTAGAGGGAAATACAATAGAAGTTAAAATCCCTGAGAATATTAAACATGGAGAATTATTAAGAGTCAAAGGTAAGGGTGTACCCTCAAGTCTTGGGAGAGGAGATATTATTATTCACATCTTAGTTGATTTACCAAATAAAACATCACGCAAAGCAAAAGAACTAATAGAGAAATTAAAAGAAGAAGGTCTTTAAGTTAAAGACCTTCTTCTTTTGTAAATAATTTATAAATTTTGATAGGTAGCCCTATATAAGATATACTAAACTAGTATGAATAATAATATTTTTGTTGAACCATGGATAGAAGAAGATATTTGGAATATTAATGATTTCAAAAAAATAGAGACACCTATCTATGTTGTGAGTGAAAAAAAGATTGAAGAAAATCTGAAAATTTTAAATCGTATTCAAAAAGAAACAGGTTGTAAAATATTGATGGCCCTTAAGAGTTTTTCTTTGTTTAAATTAGCTCCTCTGGTAAAAAAATATCTGGGGGGAGTAGAAGCTAGTTCTGTAAATGAAGCAAGGTTGGGGGCAAAAGAGTTTAGTGGAGAAGTGCATGTTTTTTCTCCTTCTTATACCAAAAAAAACATTAAAGATTATATGTTATATGCAGACCACCTGGTTTTCAACTCATTTTCGCAGTGGAATAGATTTAAAGACATTGTCAGGGGAAAAAATATTTCTTGTGGGTTAAGGGTTAACCTAGAGCACAGTGAATCAGACGTTTCTATTTATGATCCAAGCAGACCCAAATCACAATTTGGGGTAACTATTAAAAATTTTGAAGAAAATAATTTAGAAGGAATTGAAGGTTTACATTTTCATAACTTATGCGAATTAGACGCCGATGCTCTGAAAAGATCTCTTGATGTTTTTAAAGATAAGTTTGGCAGATTTTTGGGAGAAATGAAATGGGTTAATTTTGGAGGGGGGCATC